>NZ_RZPF01000801.1:0-2715 GCF_004022735.1 Mesorhizobium sp. M7A.F.Ca.AU.001.01.1.1 | reverse complement strand
CCCCCTCCCCTGGCGGATCGGTCTATCGCCAAGACAGCTGATCCCTCGGCAGCCGACCACTGGGGTCGAATACAGCCACCTTGTGCGGGAGATCGGGGCCCCAGTTCCAAAGGACCAGATTGCGATCCTCCATCTCGGCCCCCGGCGCGAAGCTCGGAACCACGATGCCGGCAACATTTCGGGGTTGCAACCGCTCATAGATGGACCAGGACGCTGGACGTTCTCCGTTGCTGAGAGCCGTCGCCCAGGCACAGGCCATCTCTTCGAGCGTCACAGAAAACTCTCCTCTCCGCTCTTCCATTGTCAGATCCGCGATGTCGTCACAATCGATCTCATAGGAGCAAAGCACGCAGGGATCGATCCGCTGTGCGAAGCCCTGGTTGGCTTCCTTGATCGCTGTCATGATGGTCAGCGCCAGATAGAGCGCCGGCACGCCTTTGGGATTGAATCGAGCCCCTCGGATCGCCGCTCCTTCGCCGGAAGTCGGCTTGAATGCCCAACGTGGATCATGTGCGCGGTAGCAGGTTCCGACGAACCTCACGCAAACCCGCCAACGGCCATGTGATCGAGATAATCACGGACCGCTGCTGCCTTGCCGTCCTTCACCAGCGCCTCAGCGGTGCGTCCCCCAAATGCCGGAAGCGGCTGAGCCCGATACCAGGCCATCGCCTGCTCCTTGCCACCCGCCCATTCCGTCACTCGGCTGATGATCTCGAGCATTTCTCGCAGACGCCCCTGGGTCTTTACCGTGGCGCTACGCTCTGACCGATAAAGCGTCTCGCGTGCAAGACCTGCAGTCTGGGCCAACTGGCCTTTGGACATGCCAAAACCGTCCGCGACCTGCCCAATCGCAATCTTCCCATTCCGGTCCATGTAGGACAAGATGAGAGGTCCATTCTGCTCGGCTATCTTGAGTGCCTGGCCCATGGTGTTCATCCTACCATATCGGGAGTCATATTTCGTGTGCAGAAGATATGGCAGTTGTAGACTGTTTTCAAGAACGAACCCGTTCAGTGGCCGCGCCGCAAACCCCGCCGACAGGTGGGAATGTGCCAGGCCACCTCAACAGCACCGGTCACATCCTTACGCCGCTGCCCCGCGATATCTTGCCGCTCATCCGGTCATCCGTGCTGACGCGCCATTGGCTTTCAGCGCCGCCATGAGCATAGGTCCAACAGAAAACTCACCCGCTTTTGCCTTTTCGGTCAGCACGCGCAGATAACCGCCAGCCGAGTTGATATGCTGCGCTCTTTGCAGAATGCAGGCGATCACGATCGCGGCAACTTCCTGGCCCATCACATGGCAAGCCTCCTCATAGGCTGAAGGCGACACGCCAAGGTATCCTCGCACCTGGGCGGCGGTCATCATCAAGTCGCGCCAGCTTCCGATCCCGTTGACGGCATAGTCGGCAATATCGGGACAGGCCCGCAGCACCAGTCCAATCGGGTAGCCTTTCGGCTTCTCGGGGGGGTGGGATGTTGGCTCGGCCTCCGCCCTGCTTTTTTCGAAAGCCGGTTCAAATACAAAAGCGGAGTCTGTGTTTGAATCAGATTGCTGCCGCTCATTATGGGACTCATTGCCGCTAGGATTCTTGGCATTTGTGAAGCTTTCCAGCATCTTGTTGACCGCTTCGTGCAGCTCTACCAGCTCGGCGACGACCCCTTCCAGCTCCGACAGGCCTGCCCGGCGTGGAATTGCGTCCACAATGGCCCGGAACCGCTTCCACAGCGTTCCCCAGTCCCCGGGCACATCCTCCTCGACAGCCGCCTCGATCAGCTTATGGATGTCGCGGCGGTGCAGCGTGATGCGCTCCCGCATCAGTCTGAGCGCCCGACCGTCGGCTCGAACCTGGTCGGCCGCCTGCTGAAACTCCGCTGCCCTGGTGATCAACGGGGCCAGGGAGAAGCCGAAGGCCTCCACCACAGCCCCGCCCGGCCCTTTGCGGGCAAATCTTTTGCCGTTGGCGCTGTCCCTGCGGATGATGAGGCCGCAACTTACCAGTTCCGCCAGGTTCCTGCGCAGCGTGGAATCGGCCATGCCGTGCGCCCGCAGCGATAGCTGAGCGTTGGACGGAAAGACCATCAACCCGTTTTCCTCGCTGATCTGGTCGTCTGGATAAAACGTCAAAAGCCCGCTGAGCACCGCCAGGGCGCGATCGCCGCCGCCGACAATCGACTTGCCCTCGCACAGCCACCGATAAACCTGCCATTTCTCGACGACAGACCCCTGAGGTATCTGCCTTGACGCCGTGTTGGCTTTCACCAACGCAAGCGTCATCGGCCGCCGCCCGAAGGGCGTCGTCGCAAACCCACTCTCCATTTCCCTCACCTTTCAATCAGGCAAAAGAAATCTGCTCGCCGAAATGGCGCCACGACTCTTGACAGTGATTCGGGGAAGTGCGATTCTCAGCTTGCTACAGACGAGAAGGGCTTCCGCGACGGCGACGTTCGGGGGCCTTTTTCTTTTGCGGTTTCAGTCTCCTGTTTTCTTGGCTGTTTCCGATTGCCGAAAAGCCTCGAAAAGCTCGTCCAGCCGATCGGTTATGAACGCTCCGAACGGCGAGGCTTCCTTGGCCTTCAGGGCAAGCGTAAACACTTTTCCTGTGTCGGTGATCTTGGCTCGCACGGATCTGTCGTGCGGTGCCCAAGCCTTTTCCTGTGTCTTCGATGCTGCTGGCGCGCGTTTTGCCGGCGCGCTCATGAAGTCGAACAGACG
>NZ_RZPF01000007.1:0-27936 GCF_004022735.1 Mesorhizobium sp. M7A.F.Ca.AU.001.01.1.1 | reverse complement strand
GGAAAGTACCGTCACGGGGATCGCGGCACGCTGCCGGCATCGGGCTGAGCTTTGCGACAGGTGAAATCCGGCAGAGCACACAACCGACGATTCCTCATCCTCTTTTTCCACACTGACGAACTGCACAGCGCATCAGAAAATCGAAATTGCCCCTGCCGCCCTGAGCCGCGATGGTCTTTACGCAAGCAGCCGGCTTAGGGCTGTGGAGGAACGTCGTCGCGGCAAAGCCCTGGGGCAAGGCCGCTTTGGCACGCCGCTGGTTCAAACCGGCAGCGAGGGAGGAATTGACTTGGCTGGTTCGGGCAAATCCGACACCGCGCGCTTGGGCATCAAAATGTCCCAGGAACTCGTCGTCGGCGCGATCTCGGCCGTCCTCTTCCTGGTGTTCTCGGCGACGCTCAACAATTTCCTGAGCCAAGGCAACATCCTTGCCATTCTCAAGAATGTCTCGATCCTGGGCACGCTGGCCGTCGGCATGGGGCTCATCGTCGTTGGGCGCGGCATCGACCTGACCATGGTGGCGGTGATGGTCGTCGGCGTCGCCTTCAGTATTTGGATCTCCACCTGGGGCGTCGACTTCACGCTGGCCGTCGTCTTCGGGGCCATCCTGGTCGCGGCCATCGGCCTGTTCACCGGCGTCATGGTGGCGGTGGCCGAAATTCCGCCGATCTTCGCCACCCTTGCCATCGCGTCCTCGGTCTACGGCTCTGGCCGCATCGTCTTTGCGTCCGACGTGCTCTATGCCCCCTCCGATATCGGCTGGCTGAAATTCGTCGGCAACGGAACCATCCTCGGCATCCCGATGTCGGTGATCATCTTCGCGGCGGTGGCCGCGCTCATGGGCTTTTTCCTGAGGAAGACCCGCTTCGGCCGGCTGGTCTATGCTACTGGCGACAACCCGAACGCGGCCCGCACGACCGGGCTGCCGACGCGCCCGATCATCGTGACGCAATATGTCATCAGCGCCCTCATTGCCTATATCGCCGGCATCATCATGCTGGGGCTGGTCACCGGCATCGACACGCGCCTCTACAATTCCAGCCTGATCTATGACGTGCTGCTGGTGGTCGTGCTGGGCGGCATCGGCCTCTCCGGTGGCCAGGGCGGCGTACGCAACGTCATCGTCGGCACCATCCTGGTCGGCATCCTGACCAACGGCATGACGATCCTGAACTTCAGCTACACCAGCCAGAACCTGATCAAGAGCGTGATCCTGCTGGGCGCGCTGGCGATCGACGCCATCATCAATCCGCGCGACGAGCAGACCTCGCAAAGCGGCGACATCTGAACAAGAACCGAGACATAAATCTGGGAGGATACCATGAAGTTGTTCAAGAACTGCCTGCTCGCGGGCATGACAGCGCTGGCGCTGCTGGGCGCGGCGAAAATCGCCACGGCGCAGGAAACCGATCAGGTCGGCCGCTCTACCTATCTCGAGGCGCTCAAGGGCAAGAAGGTCATCTTCGTGCCAATCTCGCAGGGCATGGACCTCAACCAGGCCTGGGTGGTGGTGTGGCAGCGTCACGCCGCTCGCTACGGCTTCAGCCTCGAAGTGCGCGATCCCTCCGGCGACACCAATGCCGGCATTCGCGCCATGCAGGGCGCCATCGCCGAGAAGCCGGACCTGATCATCGTGCAGAACCCCGACGTCCAGACCTACGCACGCCTGTTGAAACAGGCGCAGGCGGCCGGCATCAAGGTGCTGCAAGTCAACATGCAGTCGGCCACCCAGACGGACAGTTATGTCGGCAACGACTGGATCGAAATGGGCCGTCTCGAAATGGGCGAACTGGCCAAGCACTGCACCGGGCCCAATGCCGTCTCGCACAAGGTGGTCTGGCTCGCCGGCGTCCAGACGGGTGCCGCCAACATCTACATGCGCACCGGCATCGACGAGGTGCTGAAGGCCAATCCCGAGCTGCAGCTCGTCTCCGACCAGCCGGCCGATTACATGAGCGAAGAGGCCCGCCAGATCACCGAGACGGTCCTCCAGCAGCATCCGGACCTGTGCGGCATCATGGGCATCTGGGATAATGCTGAGGTCGGCGCCGGTGCCGCCGTCGTGGCCGCCGGCAAGCAGGACCAGGTGACGATCGTCACCAATGGCGCGGGCAGCGCCACGGGCTGCGAGAGCATCAAGAACGGGCTGCTCGACGTGATCTTCAACTTTAATGCCCCGATCCAGGCCGAGATCGCAGCACAACAGATTTCCGAGCTGCTGCAGCAGCCCGGCCGGCAGGCGGGCAGCGAGAAGACCATCTTCTTCGGCCCGATCACCCGCGTCGACAAGGCCAATGCGACCGGCAGGAATTGCTGGAAGCTGGACGAGCTCAAGTAACGGACTTCCTTGATGAGCATGGCTGAAAGCCTTGTGCGCTGGCGCTACCGCCTGCTCCCCGACCACGTGGTCGGGGAGATCCTGACCAAGAAGTGGATCGACAGCGTCATCCCCTTCACGGCGCTGGTGATTTTGTGCGCGATCTTCGGCTCGATCGTGCCGGGCTTCTTCGATCTGGCGACGCTGACCAATCTCAGCGGCCAGACCGCCGAGCTTGGCCTTGTGGTGCTCGGCATGACCATCGTCATGGTGTCAGGCGGCATCGATCTGTCTGTCGGGTCGACCTTCGCGCTCGCCGTGCTGGTCACGCTCTATGGGATGAATGTCGAGCAGTGGAGCTTTGGTACCGGCCTGTTGGCGTGCCTGGGCCTCGGCGTCGTCTGCGGCGCCATCAACGGCTTCCTGGTTGGCTTTCTGCGCATGCGGGCGTTTCTCACCACGCTGGTGACGCTCATCATCTACCGCTCGACCTTCGACATCGTCTTTCCCCAGGTCTCGACCCGGATCGTCACCAGCGGTCCGGACTCGCCAGCCTATGATTTTCTTGGTTTCGGTACGATCTGGGGCGTGCCGACGTCCTTTGTGGTGTTCGTCGTCATCGCGCTGATCATCCATCTCGTGCTGTCGCGCGCCCGCTATGGCTGGCGGCTGTTCGCGGTCGGCGGCGCGCGCCGCTCTGCCTACAATGCCGGCATCAATGTGCGCTTCATCTTGTTCAGCGCCTATGTCTTGTGCTCGGTACTGGTGGCGCTCTCCGGCTTCTTCTTCTCGGCCCGCATCGGCAGTGCCGCTTCCGACATCGGCACCGGTCTCGAACTGCAGGTGTTGACCGCGACCGTGCTCGGCGGCATCTCGCTAGGCGGCGGGCGCGGCTCGGTCGCCAAGGCGCTGATGGGCACCGTCTTCGTGCTTGTCCTGTCGAACAGTCTGCTTGCGCTGGCCGTGCCCGGCCCGGTCAATTTCCTGATCCTCGGCATCGTGCTGCTTTTGTCGGTGCTTCTCGACGTTCGCTGGGTGAAGAACCGCCACAAGATCCTGCGCAGCGTCTACATCTCGCCAACCTTCGCCAAGATGCCGCAGGCGATCTCGACCGCGCCCGGCGCGCCAATGGCGGTGAATGACCGGTTGAAGGACGTCGGCGTCATCGGCCTCGGCGTTCTCGATGGCGCGGAGGATGTGATCTTCGACCGGCAGGACCGTCTCTACACCGGCAGCCGCCAGGGCGAGATCCTGCGCTTCCAGCCGCCCCATTACACCGATAGCGAAGTGTTCGCACATATTGGCGGCTCGCCGCTCGGCATGGCTTTCGACCGCGACGACAACCTCGTCATCTGCGTCGCTGGCATGGGCCTCTATCAGGTCTCGCCGGCCGGCGACGTAAAGCTGCTGACCGCCGAAACCAACCGCTCACTGACCTCGGTGGTCGACGACTCGACCATGAAGCTCGCCGACGACTGCGACATCCTGCCGGACGGCCGTATCGTCTTCTCGGAAGCGACAGTGCGCTTCGAAATGCATGACTGGTATGCCGACGCGCTGGAAAGCCGCGGCAACGGACGCATCATCGTCCATGATCCCAAATCCGGTTCGACACGCACACTGCTGTCGAACCTCGTCTTCCCCAATGGCATCTGCACGGCCTTCGACGGCCAGTCGGTGCTGTTCGCCGAAAGCTGGGCCTGCCGCATCAGCCGCTACTATTTCGATGGCCCGAAGAAAGGCCAGGTCGAGCGCGTCATCGAGGGCTTGCCCGGCTATCCCGACAACATCAACCGCGCCTCCGACGGTACCTACTGGCTGGCCCTGATGGGCATGCGCACGCCGGCCTTGGATCTCTCGCTTGAAATGCCGAGCTTCCGCCGTCGCATGGCGCGGCGCGTATCGGAAGACGCGTGGCTGATGCCCAATCTCAACACCGGCTGCGTGCTGCGCTTCGACGAGAACGGCCAGATCCTCGAAAGCCTGTGGGACCAGGCCGGCGAGAAGCATCCGATGATCACCTCGATGCGCGAGCACAAGGGCATCCTCTATCTCTGCGGCATCTTCAACAACCGCATGGGCACCTTGCCCTTGAAAGGCGTCGATCCCGACTGGTTCAGCTCGGATTCCTACTGGGGCAAAAAGCCATGAGCGGTTTGAGCCAGCTTCTTGACCGCTTTCTCGGCCGTGGCGAGTGGGCAGTGACCGTGCCGACGCTCGACGGGCCGTTGCTGCCCAACCAAGGACTGGAGGAAGCCGAGCCGTTCGCCGGCCTCGCCGAGGCCGACAATCTCGTACGCACCGAAAAGGGCATTCTGGCAAGCAGCGCCAACCGGCTGATGCGCTTTAGCGCCGACGGCCATGCCGAAACCTTGCAGGAATTTCCGGGCGAGATCACCGCACTCGCCCATGCCCGCGGCATGACCGCGATGGCCATCGACGGCAAGGGCGTCGTCGTCCACGGCGGCCTGCATGACGGGCGCGAGGCGACGGGTGAGGAGGCTCGGCGCCTCTCCTGCATCACCGCTCTCACCTTCCTCGACAGCAACACCTTGCTGGTGGCCAACGGTTCGGCCTCAGTGCCGGCGAGCAGTTGGCGTCGCGACCTGATGCAGAAGAGCGTGTCCGGTTCGGTCTGGCGGCTCGATCTAAAAAACGGCCGGCTGGAGCTTGTCAGGGACGGCTTGGCCTGGCCGGCCGGCATCGCCACCACCGGCTCCAACCGCATCTACGTTTCGGAGGCCTGGCGCCACCGCGTGCTGGCGATCGACCTTGCCACCACGGCGACGCTGCCCGTGCTGGAGCATCTGCCGGCCTACCCCGCCCGCATCGCCCCGGCCTTCAACGCCGGCTATTGGCTGACCTTCTATTCCGTGCGCAACCAACTGGTGGAGTTCATCCTGCGCGAGGAGACCTACCGCACCCGCATGCTGGCGGAAGTCCCGGAGGCCTACTGGATGGCGCCGTCGCTCGGCTCATGGCGCGACTATCGCGAGCCCATGCAAGGCAGCCAGTTGAAGCAGATGAACGTGCTGAAGCCATACGCGGTGACAAGGTCCTACGGGCTGGTGGTTCTTTGCGACGAGAACATGAAGCCGCTGTCGAGTTTCCATTCGCGCGCAGACGGCAAGGTGCACGGGACGCTGAGCGCCTGCGAGCTGGGCGATGATCTGCTGGTCGCCTCGCGCGGCGGATCGAGGATCGTGCGCGTGGCGAGCGCCGCCAGCGGCAAGCGAGGCTAAGCGATGTCGGACGCCAACATCATTGAACTCAGGAATGCCGCCAAGGCATTCGCGCGCATTCCGGCCTTCAAGAATGTCAATTTCGACCTGCGCAAAGGAGAAATCCACGCGCTGCTCGGCGAAAACGGCGCCGGCAAGTCGACGCTGACCAAGGTCATGGCCGGTGTCTTCAAGCTGACCGAGGGCAAGATGACCTTCGACGGCAAGGATGTGTCCTTCGCCACGCCCGCCGAAGCGCTGCGCGCCGGCATCGCCATGGTGTTCCAGGAAACCAACCTGGTGCCGGCCATGACCGTGGCGCAGAATCTCTATCTCGGCGAAGAGAAGATGTTCAACCGGTTGCGCGGCCTCTACATTCAGGCGCGGCAGTTCCTCGCCGGCATGGGCTTCCAGGTCGACCCGTCCGCGCAGGTCAGCACGCTGGGCGCGGCGCACAAGCAGATGGTGGAGATCGCGCGCGCCGTCCACCACAAGGCCCGCGTCATCATCTTCGACGAGCCGACCGCGACGCTGACGCCTGAAGAGAAGAGCCACTTCTTCAAACTTTTGCAGCGGCTGGTGAAGGAGGGCATCGCCGTCATCTTCATCACCCATGCGCTGGAAGAGGCGCTTGCCGTCGCCAACCGCATCACGGTCATGCGCGATGGCGAGATCGTCGCGTCCGGCGAGGCCAAGGGCTTCACCCGCGCCTCGATCGTGCAGGCCATGGTCGGCCGCACGCTCACCGAAACGCTGCATGGCGAGGTCAAGCGCACGGCGCGCCCCTATGGCGACAAGGTGCTTTCGGTCGAGAATCTGTCCTGCGCCGGCCTGGTGCGCAACTCTTCCTTCTCGGTGTTTTCAGGCCAGGTCACCGGCATGTTCGGCCTTGTCGGCGCCGGCCGCACCGAAATGGCCAAGGTCGTCGCCGGACTGTTGAAGCGCAACATCTTCCACGGCGGCGAGATCCGCCTGCTCGGCAAGTCGGTGCGCTATCGGGTGCCCAGGCCTGCGGTGCGCGACGGCATCGTCTATGTCACCGAGGATCGCAAGGTCGACGGTTTCTTCGAAACCATGACCGCGGGCGAGAACCTGCAAATGGGTGAACTGACCGAGGGCGCCAATCCCGTCTCCATGGTGTCGCTGGCGCGAGCCAGGCAACTTGCCCGCGAATGGGGCGAACGTCTGAGCCTGCGGCAGACCAGCGACCGAGCCCGGATGATCGAGCTCTCCGGCGGTAACCAGCAAAAGGTCGTGATCGCCAAATCGCTGATTCAGAAGCCGAGGCTGGTGATCTTCGACGAGCCGACACGCGGGGTCGACGTCGGCGCCATCGTCGAGATCCACCAGCTCATCAGCGATCTCGCTGAGCAAGGCATGGCCGTCGTTGTCATCTCGTCCTACCTGCCTGAAATTCTCGCCGTTTCGGATCGCATTCTGGTGGTCAAGCGCGGCCGCGTGGTCGAGGAGATGATGCTTTCGGAGGCCACCGAGGAACGCGTCATGTTCGCCGCGGTTCATTGAGCGGCTCGACAAGAGAGACACTTTTGCCGGCCAAGCCAGGACCAATGTCTGGCCTGCCCTATTGCCTTGCAATCGGTTCCGCGTCTGAATAGGTCAGGGGTCAGATCACCCTGCCCGAGCGGATATGCCCAGCGTCAACCTCAAACTTCTGCAGACGTTCTTGCTTGCCGCCGAAAACGGCAGCTTCCGACGTGCTGCCGAGGAGAGCAACCGTTCGCCATCGGCGGTCTCGATGCAGATTCGCGACCTTGAGGAGCAGATCGGCATCTCGCTGTTCATCCGCACCGCACAGCGTGCCAGCCTGACGCCGGAAGGCCAGATCCTGTTCGAGGAGATCGCCAACGTGATGTCACAGGTGCAGACCAGCCTCGACCGCCTGACGGAGGTCGCCGCTCGTCGCAAGGGCAAAGTGCAGATCGCCTGCGCCCCGACGCTCGCGGCAAGCCGGCTGGGCGATATCCTGGCGACATTCAAGTTGCGCTATCCACGCAGCATCGTCGAGGTCATCGAGAGTCCGCCGCAGGCCGCGCTTGGCCTTTTGCAACAGCAGGAGGTCGAGTTCTACATCGGCCCGGAACTGCCAAACCTGACGGACTTCCAGTTCGAGTCCATCCTCGACGATCCGCTGATGGCCTGCATCCCCACGGAAATATACGGCGGCGAAAAGAAGCTGCTGCTCTCCGACCTGCTGCGCTATCCGCTCATCCTGCTCAACCGCAAGACCGCCGTGCGCGGCCTTGTCGATCGGCTGACGGCGGCGGAAGGCATCGAGTTCAAGCCGCAATACGAGGTCGAAAGCGCACAGACGGCGGTGGCACTGGTGTGTTCGGGACTTGGCGTCTGCGTGGTGCCCGGCATCGCCATTTCGCGCAATGACGAGCGTATGCGGGTGGTGCCGATCGACCATCGCGACGCCCACCGCTCGGTCGGCATCATCACCGCGCGGGGCTATGTGCACCACTCCTTCTCCGAACAGCTGATGAACCTCATCCGCACCAATTTGCGCGAACTTGCAAACTGAGCGTCGCGCCTTCGGACAGGCACCTTGCACGAGCGCCGAGAATGGTGCGCTGGGAATGCCGCCATTGGCAGCCCGGCCTCACCTGAATATCAGCGCACCCTCAGTCGGTCTGGATCCAGATCGACTTGGTCTCCAGATATTCATGCAGATGTTCGATGCCGCCCTCGCGGCCGTAGCCGGACATCTTCATGCCGCCGAACGGCACCGCCGGGTCGATGGCGTGGTACATGTTGACCCATACCGAGCCGGCCTTGATGCGGCGGGCGAGCTTGTGGGCGGTGCCAAGATGACTGGTGCAAATGCCGGCCGCCAGGCCATAGGGCGTCGCATTGGCCCGCGCCACGGCTTCGTCGAGCGTGTCGAACGGCATCGCCGAAATCACCGGACCAAAGATCTCTTCACGCGCGATGGTCATCTTGTCCGACACCGCACCGAAGACAGTCGGCGCGATGAAATTGCCGCCGTCGTAGGGCCCGCCGGTCAGTCGCGAGCCGCCCGCCATCAGTTCCGCGCCTTCGTCGCGGCCGGCCTTGATATAGCCCACCACCTTGCCGGCCTGCCTGGCATTGATGAGCGGGCCGATTTCGGTTTCCGCCTCGATGCCATGGCCGATGCGAAGCCTGCCGGTAAACTCGGCGACCCGGCGCACGAATTCGTCATGGATTTCGCGGGCCACGAAAAGCCGCGAACCGGCGATGCAGATCTGGCCCGAATGCACGAACACAGCCATCGCGGCGACAGGAACCGCCTTGTCGATGTCGGCATCGCGGCAGACGATGATCGGCGATTTGCCGCCGAGCTCCAGGGAAACGCGCTTGAGGTTGGTCACGCCCGCCCGCGCGATGGCCTGGCCGGTCAGCGTCGAGCCGGTGAAGACGATCTTGTTGACGTCGGGATGTTCAGCGAGCCGCGCCCCGGCCTCTGTCCCGGTGCCGGTGACGACGTTGACGACGCCGTCGGGAACGCCGGCCTCCTGCATCAGCCTGGCGATCAGCAGCGGCGTCAACGAAGCATCCTCCGAGGGCTTCAGCACGATGGTGCAGCCGGTGGCGAGCGCCGGCGCGATCTTCCAGATCGACGCCGCGGTCGGAGCGTTCCAGGGGATGATCGCGCCGACAACGCCTACCGGCTCGCGCCTTGTGAACGAGACGATCTCGCCGGGGATCGAATTGTCTATGGATTCGCCATGCAGCGCGGTCGCCATGCCCGCATAGAAGCGCAGCATGCCGATGACGCGCCGCCGGTTGGCGAGCGTGCGCGTGATCGGCAGTCCCATGTCGAGAGTGTCGGAAACGCTGAGTTCTTCCCAATGGGTCTCGAAGAGATCGGCGATGCGCAGAAGCACGCACTGCCGCTCGTAGGGCGAGAATTTTGACCACGGCCCTTCGAAGGCCGTGCGCGCAGCGTCCACCGCCGCATCGATGTCGGCCGCCGAGCCACGCGGCACGGTGGCCAGCACTTCGCCAGTCGCCGGGTTGAGCGCCTGCATCTCCTGGCCGGATTGTGCCGGAACCCACTTGCCGCCGACGAACATCGGCCGGAATTCGCCATGGTAGAGCGCCGTGGCCTTCGCCCGCGGGTCGAAATTCAGCGTCATCTCTTCCTCCTCACAATTCCGTGGCGACTATGACTCCCACGCCGGTCGACCTCAAACAAGGAAAGCTAAAAGGGCGTTCAGATAATCGGACTGTGCAATGCACGCGACTTCCCCGATGGTGCCGGCAACGGAGGAACAGATATGAGACTTGCTGGCAAGGTCGCTATCGTCACGGGCGGCGGTTCGGGATTTGGCGAAGGCATCGTCAGGAAATTCGTCACCGAAGGTGCGCTGGTCGTGTTGATGGACCGTGATGAGGCCGCCGCGGCTCGCGTTGCTGCCGAAGCCGGCGAAAATGTGCGGCCAATCACTGGCGACGTCTCGACACTCGGAAGCTTCGAAGCGGCGGCAGACCTGGCCCGCTCGGCCTTTGGCGGTCTCGACATACTGGTCAACAATGCCGGCGTGGCCCAGCCGCCCTTGGCGCTCGAGACGATGGACGAAGAGATGTTCGACCGGATCGCCAACGTCAACATGCGATCCATCTACAATGGCGCCCGTGCGGTCGTCGCGCATTTCAAATCCATCAAATCAGGCGCCATCCTCAACGTCGCCTCCACCGGCGGCGTCTCGCCGCGCCCGAATTTGACGTGGTACAATGCTTCCAAAGGCTGGGCGATTGCCGCCACCCGGGCCATGGCCGTGGAACTCGCCCCCTTCGGCATCCGCGTCAACGCCATCAATCCGGTTGCCGGCGACACGCCACTTCTGTCCACTTTCATCGGCTCCGGCGAAGAGAACCGCGCCCGCGTCGTCGCCACCATTCCGATCGGCAGGCTGTCTACGCCGGCGGACATGGGCAACGCCGCGGCATTCCTGTGCTCCGACGAGGCCAGCATGATCACCGGCGTCGACCTCAACGTCGATGGCGGCAAGTGCATCTGAGCGTTAGACCATTTGGGAGTTGGCGATGAAGCCTGTCTACGAAATCGCCGTGGTGCATGGCGACGGCATCGGCCCGGAAGTCTGCGCCGCAGCGGTTCAAGTGGTGAAAGCAGCGCTCGGTCCCGGCAGCCCCTTGCACTTCAGCGAATACCCGGCCGGAGCCGAGCATTTCCTGAAGACCGGCCAGAGCTTTCCCGAGCCGACCTTCCAGGCCTGCCGCGAGGCGGACGCCATCCTGCATGGTGCGGGCGGCTTGCCGGGCGTCATCCATCCCGATGGGACCGAAGCAGGCCTGGATTTCACGCTGAGGCTGCGCTTCGAACTCGATCTCTATGCCAACATCCGCCCCGTCAGGCTTTTCGAGGGCGTGCCGAGCCCGTTGAGCGGAGTGAAGGCCGGCGGTATCGACTACATCATCTTGCGCGAGAACAGCGAAGGGCTTTACGCCGCGCGGGGATCGGGCGCGCTGTTGCGCGGCGAAGTGGCGGTCGACACGCTGGTGCAGACCCGCTCCGGCATCGAGCGCATCGCACGCAAGGCCTTCGAACTGGCGCGCCAGTCGGGCGGCGCGCCCCGTGACGGCGTGCGCCGGGTGACCTGCTGCGACAAGGCCAACGTGCTGCGCAGCTATGCCTTCTTTCGCTCCGTCTTCGACGAAGTGGCGAAGGACTATCCCGATATCGCGACCGAGCACGCGCTGGTCGACGCCATGGCGATGCATCTCGTGGTGAAACCGGGCCATTTCAACGTCATCGTCAGCGAGAACATGTTCGGCGACATCCTGTCCGACCTCGCCGCCGCGACGGTGGGCGGGATGGGCATGGCGCCTTCAGCCGAGATCGGCGCGGCCAACGGCTTCTTCCAGGCCGCGCACGGCTCGGCGCCCGACATTGCCGGCCAGGGTATCGCCAATCCGTATGGGACGATCCTGTCGGCAGCCTCGATGCTCGACTGGCTCGGCCACAAGCATGGCGACGAGAGACTCAACCAGGCCGCAGCGCGCATCCGTCGCGTGACCGAGGACTGCCTGGCCAACGGGCTTCTGAGCGCCGATCTGAAAGGCAGGGCGTCGACCAGCGAGATAACCCGTTCGGTCTGCGACCGGCTCGCTGCCGGGCGCGACTGATATGACCAAGCCAAGGATAAATCTTGTTGGACCTGGCAAGGTCGGCCAGACGCTCATGCGCCGGATATTCTTCATCGCCGGCCGGCACAGGGTCCAGACCTGAGATGGGCGCTCTCGATCGCCAGGTTTCGGTCGAGGACTTTCGCACGCTTGCCCGTCGTCGTCTGCCGAAATCCGTCTTCGAATTCATCGATGGCGGGGCGGGGCAAGAACTCACCCTCAAAGCCAATCGAAGCGATTTCGAAAAGATCAGAATTTTGCCGCGCGTGCTTACCGATGTTTCGCATCCGAACGTTTCCACGACGCTCTGGTCCGAGACCTTGCCAACACCGCTGGTGATCAGCCCGATGGGCTCCTGCGCGCTGGTCAGGCCCGGAGCCGACATTGCCATCGCGAGGGCGGCAACCGCTCGCAGCATCCCCTACACGCTCTCCACCATGGCCACGGCCAGCATCGAAGGCATGGCGCGAGCCGTACAGGGGCCGCTGTGGTTCCAGCTTTATGTGCTCAAGGATTTCGACTTCAATCGCCAGTTGGTGAGGCGAGCGGAAGAATTTGGCTATTCGACGCTGGTGGTGACCGTTGATCTGCAAGCCGGTGGCAAGCGCGAAAAGGATCTTAGGAACGGCATATCTATCCCACTGCGGCCTTCGGCCCGGCATCTCTGGGAAGGCATGCTTCATCCTGGCTGGTCGCTGCGCCTGCTGCGCGGCGGTCTGCCCCAGTTCGAGAACGTCCGCGGCTATCTCGGTGACAACAGCGCCGGCCTGACGATCGCCGCGCGTGTTGGCGGCAGCCTCCATGCAGGTTTCGACTGGGACGATTTCCGCCAGATCCGCGACTGGTGGAAAGGCCGGCTGCTGGTCAAGGGCGTCCTGCACCCGGGCGATGCGTCGCGACTGGTGGCGGCTGGTGCCGATGGCATCTGGGTGTCCAACCATGGAGGCCGCCAGCTCGACGGTGCTGTATCGAGCATCGATGCCCTGCCCGCTATCCGTCAGGCACTTGGCGCCCAAATCCCGATCCTCATCGATTCCGGTATCCGCACGGGCACGGACATCGTCAAGGCCAAGGCACGCGGCGCCACCGTCGCGGCGATCGGCCGGGCCGCCCTGTTCGGCGCCGTGGCTGGCGAGCCCGGCGTGGCCAAGGCACTGGATATCATCCTGGACGAAGTGGTGACTTGCCTCAGGCTCTGCGGGATCCCCCGTTTTCAGGAAGCGGGATCAGAAATGATAGCATAGCGCCAAGACGAGTGCTCACGCTTGGTCAAGAGGTACAGAAAACCCCCGCTCGTCCAATATTCTTCCTCATCATGCCAAGGTTTTGCTATCGCGGTTGTGCAAGCGGCTGCGGGCGGCCGACCAATTGCCGCCCTCACACGCCGCTCCTTCCCAAGCCCAGCGGCCGCCTGTCAGAGAGCACTTGTTTGATGCACACCCGCTAGCGGCGGTCGTGATTAAATTCGAGAGGCTGCACAGTCGGATAGGCAGACTAAGGTCGGCCGCCCGGTGCTGTTTTCGGTTCCATCCACCCGTTCTTCAGAATGTCGCGAAGCACGTTGCGGATGTCTTCGCCCGCTGCCGTTGCGCCGCTCGCCCAAGCGATCGCCAGTGCCCCGAAAAAGATGTCGCGCCCGGTCATCGTCCGTCGTGCAAGCCCTTCGTCCTGTGCAGCCTTCAGGATTCGCTCCGTCGTCGCGATGACAGCATGGCAGGTCGGCGTCAGCGGGGATTCTACTCGGCAAGCCGCCCGTAACGGTTCAGGCAAGCCCTCATAAGCCAGCATCCAGTCGCCGAGAGCTTCAACCCAGAGTTCGAGTGCGCGGCCTGCATCGCTCTCCCCGGCTTCGATTTCAACGCGACGATGGTCGAGGCCTTCATAATGAAGAACTAACAGCGCAGCCAGCAGGGCGTCTTTGTTTGGAAAATGGCGGTAGAGCGTCCCTGCTCCCACGCCCGCCAGCTTCGCAATAGAATCCATCGAAACGTCAACACTGTCGTTGCCGAACGCTTGTCGCGCCACCTCGAGAATGTGCGCCCGATTATGCTGCGCGTCCCTGCGCAGGGCTGACGCGACCGAAAATTGCGACATTACTGACCTTGAACCCTTGAATACCGGAGACACTCTCCGTATCTAAAAGCCGAATCGGAGAGAGTCTCCATATAGCCCCCGGTCGATTATTCTAACAGGTCGGCATTAGCGAGCGAAACGAGGACACGATGATCAGGCAGATGATACCGGCATGCATCCGGACAACGGGCACCGCAACCTGCCTGGCGCCTGGCGCGCGCCGTCAGTAGATGCCGCGAGCTATACGAGTTTCGAGGCGGACTGCTCCGTCGGCAGCACCGCCCTGCGCGACCCTCTGGATGTCCGCTCAATACGGAATAGATCCGCGCACCATGCGCTGAGCAACCGGGCACGCCCGCCTACTGCACGGAACTGACGTTGCCTGATCTTCAGGATGCGCTGTCCACGGCGGAAAAGGCGCGCGCACCCGGAATTCGCGACGCGCTGATCAAGGGCTTCATCGAGGCGACGCCTCCCCTCCGCCACGAGCAGATCGTAGCCCGCAACCGTGAAGTCACCGCCCGCCGATGAGAAACTTCTCCGGTTCCGGTCCGAGGTGGACCAATAAGACTGTCCAAGAATTCCTTCTGTTTGTCGGGAGCAACCTGAGGGACGACGATGACGAGGTAATTTGCGACAAAGGTGAAATCCCCCTTGATGATGCGAGGCATCAGCTCCTGCGCGCGGCATGCTCCGCTGCTCAACCAGCCATAGCGCCTGACTGGCGGCAGGAGGTTAGCCGCCGCCGCCCATGGTTACGGACATAAAGGCCCGGAAGGCCGCAGCCGCCGGTTCGATTGATCTGTCACGCGACCAGGCAAGGCCAACGTCCATAGTGGGGATGGGCTCGACAAGCCCGCGCACTTCGATGCGCTGCCCCTCCAAGGACCAGGGGCGGTAAACCATGTCGGACAGGACAGTGACCCCCATGCCGGCAGCCACGAGCGACCGCACGGCCTCGACCGAACTGGTGGTAAGGACGGCGCGGAGCGAAAGGCCCGCGGCATCCCAGTAACGGGCGGCCGTCGTGCGTGCCTCGTCAACCGTCAGCATGACATAATCTTCCGCCGCCACATCGGCGAGGCTGATCTCCTGCCGCGCGAGGAGGTGATGATCAGCCGAAAGCCAGAGCCGGCGGTTCGACCGCATCAAGACCTCCTGCGCCAACTCCTTGGTGTGCTCCAGGTTCGACACCAGCATCACGGCCATGTCGATGTCCCCGCACATCAACCCGCTTTCGAGAGCGTCTCGGGGCAGTTCCAGCACCTCGACCTCGATCTCGGGATAGGTCTTTCGAAAGCGCGCGTAGTGGCGCGACATGTAGTAGCCGACGACCGTGTAGGTCATGCCCAGCCGCAGCTTGCCCGCCAGGCCTTTCCTATCGCGCAACGGGCTTCGGACGGCGGCAGCGACGGCCCCGGTGATAACACGCGCATGTTCAAGAAACCGCGCGCCCTCCATCGTCAGTCTTACGCCAGCGTGGTTACGCTCCAAAAGCCGTACGCCCAGGTCAGCCTCAAGCGTCTTTATCGCCGCAGTGACCGCCGATTGCGAGATGTTGAGTTCCACCGCGGCATGACTGACCTGTCCGCTCTCGGCGGTCGCGATAAAATAATCCAGCTGTTTCAAGGTGATGGTCATGGTGCGCCCTGGCCCAGAACCATTATCTGTTTTTTTGATATGACAATCAATAAACTACTATTTCACAAATGCCCTCGCATGCGCAAAAAATGCTGCAACGCCGCAAAGACGGCAGCTTCGAGGGGTAACAATGTGATGGCGGTGACGCTAAACTGCGACATGGGCGAAAGCTTTGGCCTCTACAAGGTTGGCGATGATATGGGCATGATGCCCATCATCGACGTTGCCAATGTCGCCTGTGGTTTTCACGCTTCCGATCCGGATCACATGCACACCGCCGTCCGCAGCGCCAAGGCGAGTGGCGTAAAGATCGGCGCCCATCCAGGCTTGCCCGACATTCAGGGTTTCGGCCGGCGCGAGATGCGGATGACCCGCGAAGAAGTCAGAAACACCATCATTTACCAGGTGGGAGCGCTTGCCGGCTTCCTCAAGGCCGAGGGTGTGGAACTCCACCACATCAAGCCGCATGGCAGCCTCTACTTCATGGCCATGCAGCAGGAGGCAATAGCCCATGGCGTGTGCGACGCGGCAGAGATTTTCGGCGTACCCCTCTTCGGCATGACGGGCACCCTGCATGAGAAGATCTATCAAGAGCGCGGTATCCCATTTGTCGCTGAGTTCTATGCCGATCTCGACTACGATGCCTCCGGCAAGCTGATCTTGACACGCGTTCATGACGCCAAGGACCCCGCAGAGATGGCCGAGCGGTGCGTACGCGCCATCAGGGAGGGCGAGGGCACGGCAGAGGACGGCAGTTTCTTCCCTGTACGCTGCGAAACCATCTGCGTGCA
Organism: Mesorhizobium sp. M7A.F.Ca.AU.001.01.1.1; assembly: GCF_004022735.1. Taxonomy (NCBI): domain Bacteria; kingdom Pseudomonadati; phylum Pseudomonadota; class Alphaproteobacteria; order Hyphomicrobiales; family Phyllobacteriaceae; genus Mesorhizobium; species Mesorhizobium sp. M7A.F.Ca.AU.001.01.1.1. The sequence goes on along the minus strand of NZ_RZPF01000007.1, from coordinate 11,740 downwards.
TTCCGATACGCCGAACGCCATCGAAATAGCCCGGGCCGTGCGCACCGCAATCGCCCCCTGGCACTGAACTCGACCGAACCCGCCCGCGCGGGCGGTTCCAGATTAGTCTGTCCGCAGTTTTCCGGAGCTTTTTATGGCCCAGATTCTTTCACCTCTTCCCGGCACTTTTTATCGCAGCGCTTCGCCAGACCAGCCGCCATACAAGGCGGATGGCGACGCGGTGTCCGCCGGAGACGTAATCGGTCTCATCGAAGTGATGAAGTCGTTCCACGAAGTGAGGGCCGAGACGGCCGGTACGAACATCCGCTTCATTGCCGACAATGAGGATCCCATCATGGCCGGCGCACCTATTGCGGATCTCGACTGATGCTGAAAAAGCTTCTGGTTGCCAACCGGGGCGAGATAGCGGTCAGGATCATCCGGGCCGCGCAAGATCTGGGGATCGCCACCGTGGCGGTGTATTCGGCCGCAGACGCCGAGTCGCTCCACGTCCAGCTTGCGGACGAAGCGGTCAACATCGGCCCACCAGCTGCAAAGAAGTCCTATCTCAATGTCGAAGCAATTCTGAAGGCTGCCCGCGACACCGGTTGCGACAGTGTTCATCCAGGCTATGGGTTCCTTGCCGAGAATGCCGCGTTTTCCGACGCGGTCACAGGCGCTGCATTGGTCTTCGTCGGCCCGTCGGGAGATGCGATCCGGATGATGGGAGACAAGGTCTCGGCGCGATCGGCCGCTGCCGCTGCAGGTGTCCCCGTCGTGCCAGGCTCGGCTGGCCGGGTCGAGGGCCTCGAGGCTGGCCACGAGGTGCTGACCGCAACCGGTTTTCCGGTGATGATCAAGGCGGCGGCAGGCGGCGGCGGGCGGGGCATCCGCATCGCGAACTCGCTTGCCGAGTTCGAACAAGCCTTTCCTCAGGCCGAAGCAGAAGCCCTCGCCGCCTTTGGCGATGGTGGTCTCTACATGGAAAAGGTGATCGGCAAGGCCCGCCATATCGAGGTGCAGGTGCTGGCAGACGGAAGCGATGCCATCCACTGCTACGAGCGGGAGTGCTCGCTGCAGCGGCGACGCCAGAAGGTTTGGGAGGAGGCGCCGTCGCGCGCACTTTCAGACAGGCTGCGCGAAGAGCTCTGCGCTTCAGCGGTCGCCTTGGCCAAGGCGGTCAAATACTCTGGTGCCGGCACGGTAGAGTATCTTTACGACGATGAAGCAGACCGCTTTTACTTCATCGAGATGAACACCCGTATCCAGGTCGAGCACCCGGTCACCGAAGCGATCACCGGCATCGACCTCGTTGCGGAGATGCTTCGCATCGCCGGCGGCGAGAAGCTGCGGATCCGGCAAAGCGATGTCTCCGTCAAAGGGCATGCGATCGAAGTCCGGCTCAATGCCGAAGACCCGGCGAAGGAGTTCGCTCCATTCCCCGGGCAGGTGGCCGAGCTTCGCATTCCCGGCGGTCCGGGCGTACGCTTCGATTCGATGCTCTATCAAGGCTATCAGGTGCCGCCCTTTTATGACTCGCTGCTTGCCAAGCTGATCGTGCATGCAGAGACGCGCGAGGCGGCGATAGTGCGCCTGATCCGCGCGCTCAACGAGTTGAAGATCGGCGGGCTCAAGACCACCAAGCCGCTGTTTCTTGCGCTGGCCGCCGATCCGGCGATGCGGGCGGGAGACGTGCATACCCGCTGGCTGGAAGGCTGGCTCATCGAAAACGCCGCAGCATTGGCGGGTTAAGGAGGACCGATGTCGATACGATTCAACTTCGGCGGTGACGAACATATCTTCGGCGAGGTGTCCGAAGAAATGTCGCTCACCTCCTTCTTTACCGGCCTTTCGATGACCAATGCGGTGCGTACGGCAGGCATCCGAGGCGTCACCGAGATCTGCCCAGCCAACGCCAGCTTCCAGATTCGCTTCAACCCCGACATCGTCAAGCCGCAGGATTTGCTCAGCGAACTGAAGTCGATGGAAGAGGCCGCCTCGAAGTCGGACCCGGTGCTGAAGACCCGGATCATCGAACTGCCGGTTTATTTCCAGGATCCATGGACGCGTGAAACCTGCCTGCGCTTCCGCGAGCGCCATCAGGACCCCTCCTCCACCGATCTTGAATATTCGGCACGCATCAACGGCTACGCCACGGTGGAAGAGTTTATCGAGGCCTATTCCGGCCAGCCCTGGTTCGTATCGATGGTCGGCTTCGTCGCCGGACTGCCCTTCCTGTACCAGATGGTTGAGCGCAAGAAACAGATTCAGGCGCCGAAATACTTGCGTCCACGCACCGACACTCCCAAGCTCACCATTGGCCATGGCGGCTGCTTTGCAGCGATCTATTCGGTACGCGGCGCTGGCGGCTACCAGATGTATGGCATAACCCCGGCCCCGATCTACGACCCGACCAGGAAGGTGCGCTACCTCGCCGATGACATGTGCCTGTTCAAGCCAGGCGATATCGTCAAGTTCAAGGCCATTGGCCGCGATGACTACGACGCCACGCTTGAGGAAATCGAAGCCAATCGGTGGCAGCCGACGGTTCGCGAGTGCACCTTCAGCCTGAAGGATTTCAACAGCGACATTTACGGCACCAATGCAAAGCTGATGGAGCTTATCAATGGCCGTTAAGGTAATCTCTCCCGGCCTCTCCACTTCCGTGCAGGACCTTGGCCGACCCGGCCACTATCATGTCGGCATTCCAGAAGGCGGCGGCATGGACCGCTTTGCGACACGCATCGCAAACCTGCTTGTCGGCAACGATCCGGGTGCCGCGGTGCTCGAAGCCACTTTCATGGGTCCCGAACTCGAATTCACCCAATCCGCGGTCGTCGCCGTCACAGGTGGAGAGCTCCCACCCAAACTCAATGGCGAGGAACGGTCGACGTGGGAAAGTTTTCCGGTGAAGGCCGGTGACCGACTTTCTTTCGGCTTCCTCAAGGGCGGCGCGCGCGCTTATCTGGCCGTCTCCGGCGGCATCGACGTACCCGTGGTTCTCGGTTCGCGCTCGACTTACATTCTGGGCGCGCTTGGCGGCCATCAGGGCCGCACGCTGAAAGCGGGCGATGAGCTTCCCCTCGGCGAAGGTTCCGGCAAAGCCGGTCTTTCACTGCCTGCAAATCTGCGCCGCGCGCGCAATAGTCCGGCGGAACTCAGAATGCTTCCCGGCATATACTGGCATCGGATCACTGAGGCTGCCGGCAATCGGTTCTTTGAGGAAACCTGGAAGGTCGCGCCCGAAGCCGACCGTATCGGCTATCGCTTCCGCGGCGGAACGCCGCTGGAATTCGTCGAGCGCGAGCAGCCTTTCGGTGCGGGCTCCGACCCCTCGAACATCGTCGATGCCTGCTATCCTTACGGATCCGTCCAGGTGCCGAGTGGCACTGAGCCGATCGTTCTTCACCGGGACGCGGTTTCGGGTGGCGGGTATATGATGCTGGGCGTGGTGATATCGGCCGACATGGACCTTATCGCCCAGCTCCAGCCGCACACCCCGGCGCGCTTCGTCCCGGTGACGCTGGAAGACGCGCTTGCCGCGCGAACCGAACAGCGCGCCGCGCTGGCGCGTGCTGAAGGGCATCTGGCCGGCTGACGTCAGCCGGGAATGCCGGCGGAGGAGCCGGAGGCGAGGAGATCGGCCGGCCAAAACCGACCGCGCGTGGCGGAAGACAAAATCCGGTGCGCGAAACGACAAGACGACGCCGGGCAACGGCGTGAATTTGGCACCCGAGCAGTCCGCTAGAGACCGCCGGAACCGACAGGGGAAGACATTTGCAACGTGGCTGGCCGCAAGGCCGGATGCTTCGCGCCTTTCCGTCGGTAGAAAGAAGGAAAGGGTCATGAGTCATCTGAGCGCGGAGAACGTCTCGGTATCGTTTGCGGGGCTGAAGGCCCTGTCATCGGTAGACCTCCAAATTACGCCCGGCCGCATCAGTGGCCTCATCGGCCCGAATGGCGCTGGCAAGACCACGCTCGTCAACGTGCTGACCGGCTTCCAGGCACCGACGGAAGGCACCATCAAGCTCGACGGGGAAGCACTCACGGGTCTCAAGCCGCATCAGGTCCGGCGGCGCGGCATTGCCCGCACCTTTCAGGGTGGGCGGCTCTTCCGCGACCTGCCTGTGTTGGACAATTTGGAAGTGACCGGCGTTGGCCTGGGAATGAGCCGGCGCGCTGCCATCGCCGAAGCGGAAGCGATGCTCGACTGGATAGGCATCGGTGCGCTGGGTACCCGCATCGCCGGAACGTTGCCATACACGGACGAGCGCCGCGTCGCCATTGGCCGCGCCCTGATGGGACGGCCCGCATACATCCTGCTCGACGAGCCCGCGGCTGGCATGAGCGCACTGGAGGCGCGGGAGCTTTCCGCCCTGATAAGACACATCGCCAGCGATCTCGGCTGTGGTGTCCTGCTCATCGAGCACAATGTCGGGCTGGTGCTCGGCCTTTGCCAGCATATCGTCGTGCTCGATTCCGGAGCGATTATCGAGGAAGGACCGCCTGCCGCGATCCGCGACAGCGAGAAGGTGCGCCACGCCTATATGGGCACGGCCGCGAACACCGACCTGCCTGTGCTGGAGGCGATGGAATGAGCCTGCTCGCCCTTTCCGACATCACCATCCGCTACAGCCGTCTCACGGCGGTCCGCAATGTCTCCTTCTCCATGGACGAGGGAGAAATCCTGTTCATCACCGGCCCGAACGGAGCCGGGAAGTCTTCGCTGCTGCGCGCGATCGCCGGTGTTACGCCGGTGGCGGGCGGCCGGATCGACCTTGCAGGTCATGAGATCACCGGCCAGGCGCCGGAGAACATCGCCCGGCTCGGATTCTCCATGGTGCCGGAGGGGCGCGATGTCTTCGGCTCGCTGACGACCGAAGAGAACCTTCTGGTCGGAACCGGCATGCACGCCCGCGAACGCGGCTGGCGCAGCCGAGCGGCCGACGAACTCGAAGCCGTCTACGCAACCTTCCCGATGCTGAAAGAGAGGCGGCACGGGCAGGCGGGATTGCTGTCCGGCGGGCAGCAGCAAATGCTGGTCATCGGCCGCGCGCTGATGACCAATCCGCGGCTTGTAGCCATCGACGAGCCTTCACTGGGCCTCGCCCCCAACATCAACGACCAGGTCTACGAGCGGCTGATCGCGCTGCGTGCGCAGCGCCAGCTCACGCTCCTGATCGTTGAGCAGAGCTCGGCCCGGGCGATGATGGTGGGCGGGCGGATGATCCTGATGCGTGGCGGACAGATCGTGCTCGATGGCGACGCGCGGACGCTCGGCAATGGCGAGGCGATCCAGGCTGCCTATTTCGGCTACGAGGACAATTGAGATGCTTCAGATCCTGTTCGACGCACTCTCGCTTGGTTCGCTCTACGCGCTCGGGGCGCTCGGCATTGCCCTCATCTTCGGCGTCATGCGGCTCGTGAACTTCGCGCATGGCGACGTCATCGCCTTCTGCGTCTTCGCCCTGTTATGGCCGTCTACGGACGCAATGGCCATCGTCTTCGCCGGCCAATTGCCGTGGTACCTGCTGTTGCCATTCGTGCTCCTCTGCGGGGCCGGGCTGTCGGTGCTGTGCGAAATCGTCGTCTTCAGGCGGTTCCGTCAGGCAAATCCGGCAACCATGATGATCGCCTCCTTCGCGCTCGGTTTCGTCATTCGCTACTTCCTGCTCATGCTTTTCTCCAGTCGGCCGAAATCGATCTCGCTGCTGCCCGAACTGTCCCAGCCGGTGGAGATCCTTGGTGCCAGGCTTCCCCTCCTCCAGCTCATAACGATCGTGGCCACGATGGTCATCCTGATCGGCCTGACACTGTTCCTGCGTCAAACCCGCTTCGGCCTGGAGATGCGGGCGGCGGCCGAGAACTTCTCGATGGCCCGAATGCTGGGTGTGCGTGCGAACCGGGTTATCATGGGCGCGTTCGCCCTCTCCGGCGCGTTGGCCGCCGCCATTGCACTGATCTTTGGCGCCCAGACAGGCACGCTGGACATCCAGATGGGCGCCTCGATCATGTTGATGGCCTTCATCGCCACCGTCATTGGCGGCCTCGGCAGCCTCGGGGGAGCCGTGCTCGCCGGCTTCCTGCTGGGTGCCGCCTCGGTGATCATGCAAGTCATGCTGCCCATCGACGCCCGGCCATTCCGCGATGCCTTTGTCTATGGAGCGGTCATCCTCGTCCTCCTCTTCCGCCCACAGGGGCTTATTGCCGCGCGCGGCACCAAGGAAAGGATCTGATTTCATGGGTGTCGTCGCCTCCCTCACCAACTCTACCGCTGCCGGTGCCCCGGCTGCCGAGCGAAAGCCCGCCCGCTTCGCGCTTGCCCGCCGCACAATCCTGACACCGGTCCTGCTTTCTCTGCTGCTGCTGGCCATCGCGCTGATCACGGTGATGACCGGATCGCGGCCCTTCAACCAGACGGTGATCGACGTGTTCGTCCGTGTCATCCTCGTCGTGGGCCTATACATCTTTATCGGGAATTCGGGCGTTCTCAGCTTCGGGCATATCGGCTTCACCTGCCTTGGCGCCTACGCGGCCGCGTGGCTCACCATCAATCCGATGATGAAACGCGGTTCGCTGCCGGGACTGCCCGAATGGCTGCTGGCGACCCGATTGCCGTACTGGCAATCGGCTATGCTGGCAGCATTGTTCGCCGCCCTCGCCGCTCTCATCTTCGGGCGGGTGCTGATGCGATTATCGGGCATCGCGGCTTCGATCGCGACCTTCGCGATGCTCGCCATGATCAACACAATTTATTCCAACTGGGAGAGCGTGACCGGAGCGACCTCATCGGTCGTCGGCATTCCGATCGTACGCGTGATCTGGCCGTATCTCATCGGCGCCGTGGTCGCGATCTTCATCGCCTGGGCGCACGCGATCTCCCGGTCCGGCCTGGCCCTTCGTGCTGCCCGCGACGAGCCCACCGCCGCCGCGGCTTCCGGTATCGACATTCCCAGGGAAAGATTGGTGGCATTCGTCATATCAGGCGCGGTGATGGGGCTGGGCGGTGCGCTCATGGCTCATTCCATCGGCGTGGTCACACCCGACACATTCTATCTCGGTCTCACCTTCATCACCCTTTCCATGCTCGTCGTCGGCGGCATGGGCAGCCTGTCGGGGGGTGTGGTGGGTGTCGTCCTGCTGTCCGCCCTTATCCAGGCGCTGCGCTGGCTGGAGGCAGGCGTATCGCTCGGCGAGTCCACTTTCGCCCTCCCGAAAGGGGTTCAGGAAATAGCCCTCGGCGTCATCATGATCGTGATCCTCGCGCTTCGCCCATCCGGACTCATGGGCAACCGCGAGATCACCTTACCCCGCAGCAGTCGCAACAAGTGACCGGCGGCACAAGCCCGACCGGAAAACAAAAAGGAGACGTGCATGACATACAAAATGAGAATTGTCGCAACCGCTCTGGCCTCGATGTCCATCGCATACCCGGCCCTGGCCGATGACAAGACCATCGTCATCGGCTTCGCCACTGCGGAGTCGGGCTTCATGGAAGCCTATGACAAGCCTGCGCAGGAGGCGGCCTTGATCCGCATCGACGAGATCAATGCGGCTGGCGGTCTGCTTGGAAAGCAGATCAAGGTCGTCAAGGCCGACACCAAGTCCGACCGGGCCGAAGGCGCCAAGGCGGGCCTCTCCGTGCTCGACCAGGGCGCGGATCTCGTGGTCGTCTCGTGCGACTACGACTTCGGATCGCCGGCTGCGCTCGCGGCCGAGGACGCGGGCCGTATCTCCTTCTTCCTGTGCGCGGAATCGGTCAAGGCCGGTATCCAGGGTGTCGGCCCGCACAGCTTCTCCGCGTCGGTGCTGGCGCCCGTGCAGGGCGCGACCATGGCCGAGTGGGCATTCAAGGAAAAAGGCGCAAAGGACTTCTACCGTCTGCTCGATACCTGGACGGCCTACAACAAGGGCATCTGCGACGGCTTCGACTGGATGATGCCGAAGCTCGAAGCCCAGGGCGCGAAGCTTGTCGGTGAAGACACCTTCAAGAACGAGGACGCCTCCATCGCCGCGCAGATCACCCGCATCAAGTCTCTGCCGAAGGAGCCGGATGCGATCATGCTTTGCACAATGATGCCGGGCGCTGTTTCGGCCATCAAGCAGCTTCGTGCCGCGGGCATCAACTCCATGATCCTGAATGGCTCGGGCGTCGACGGTAGCTATTGGCTATCCGCTGTGCCCGATCTGACGAACTTCTACGTCCCCGTTCAGGGATCGATCTATGGCGACGATCCCAATCCGGAAGTGCTGAAGTTCAATGCCACCTACAAGGCGAAGACAGGCGCCGATCCCTCGAGCCAGTATGTCTTTCCGGGTTACGTCATGGTCGACGTCTGGGCCAAGGCGGTGGAGCGTGCAGGCACGACCGATGCCGACGCCGTCGTCGCGGAACTGGAGAAGATGAAGAACGAGCCGACGCTGTTCGGGCCTCGTACCTTCACGCCGGAACTGCATCACCAGAACCAGACGCGGTACCTGATCGTCGAGACCAAGGCCGGCAAGCCGGGTGTTGTAGGCAACTGGACGATTTCCGAGCCGGTACCGATGGAAGCCTTGCTCAAGTAAGAAGATGGGCCGGGTAAGCCCGGCCCTTTCGTAGGATCTTGCCTTTGGACAAAAAACGAGGGCGGCCCGCTTGGACCGCCCTTCGTCGCCCGATGAATTCAGATTTTCGCTACCCTCGCGCTTTGCGGTAGGAATCCTTGAGCGCTATGAGCTCCCCCGAGAAAGCGAAGATATCGCAGCCGTCGACTTCGATTTGCTGCCCCGCTGCCGTGGTGCCGACGAAGCGCCATGATGAAAGCCCGGTGTCGCCCGTCACGACGTGCCGTCCCCTGGTCCACGCGGCCTTCGGGAAAGCATCGAACAGCGCTGCATAGGCGGCGCGCACGGCGTCACGCCCCATATGCTTGCGCCCTTCGGCATCGGGTCCGGCCGAGCCGTGGAAAGCGCAATTCTCAGCCATGCAGTCCATCAGCGCGCCCACATCGCGAGCGTTCCAGGCAGCGAGGAACCGGTCAAGCACGGCGAGCCGCCTGGCTGCGAGATCGCCGGCCTCAACGACCTCGACCTCCAGGAAGGCCAGCGGCGCATCGCCGGCATTGATGATGTTGTGGGCCACACCCGTCCGCCGCGAATAGGGCACCCCTTGAGTGAGGGCGGCTTGCGACTGCGCGCCGTCCGGGCCTTCGAGACCGAGCTTGCCGTCCGTAAGCGGCACGATGACGTAGTCATGGCCATGGATGTGCCAGCCGGTCTCGGCCCCGGCGGCAAAGCGCCATTCGGTGACCCGAAAGCGTTCGTCGTCGATATGGACGACCGGTTCGGCTTTCATGCGGGTCATTCAAGTCCCTCCTTGGCAACCGCACCGGTCAGGCGCTCAAGCGTCCGGCCCATGCGCGTCATGATTTCTTTCACATCGTCTTCTGTCGAGATCATCGGCGGGCAGAGCGCGAGCTGATCGCCGATGGCGCGGAAGATGAGGCCTTCCTCGTGGCCGAAGCCTGCTGCGATACCCCCTGCGCGCCCAACCTTGACGAAGGGGCGTTTCGTCGCCTTGTCTGCCACCAGCTCAACGGCGCCGATAAGACCGGTGCCCCGCGCTTCGCCGACAAGCGGGTGATCGGCAAATGAGCGGATGCCGGCCTGGAACGACGTCTCGAGGCGGGCCGCGTTTCCGATCAGGTCCCGCTCCTCGAAGATGGCCAGGTTTTCGAGACCCACTGCCGTCGCGACCGGATGACCTGACGCCGTGAAGCCGTGGCCGAAATTGCCGATCGTGGCGGTGTTGTCGGCGATCGCCTGATAGATCGCATCGGAGAAAATGACGGCGGCAAGCGGCATATAAGACGACGTGATTTGCTTGGAGACCGTCATGATATCAGGCGTGAAGCCGTATTTCTGAGCGCCGAAGGGCGTACCAAGCCGCCCGAAACCACAGATCACCTCGTCCGCTATCAGAATGATATCATTTGCCCGGCAGATTTTCTCCACGCCTTCCCAGTACCCGACCGGCGGTGGCAGAACGCCGCCGGCTGCCATGAGCGGCTCTCCTATGAAGGCTGCGATGGTGTCAGCCCCTTCTTCGGCGATCACCGCTTCCAGCTCGGCGAGCAGGCGCGCCGTGAAGGCGGCTTCGTCTTCGCCTGCCATGCCGAAGCGATAGAAGTGCGGGCAGGTCAGGTGGCGAACGGGAATGGCCGGCAGATCGAAGTCGCGATGGTTGACCGGCAAGCCTGTCAGGCTGCCGGAGGCGACGGTGATGCCGTGATAGCCCTTGGTCCGTGCCAGGAATTTCTTCTTTTTTGGCCGGCCCAGCGCGTTGTTCATGAACCACATCATCTTGACGATGGTGTCGTTGGCTTCCGAGCCCGACGACGTGAAGAAGACACGCGTCAGGTTTTCCGGCGTCATCTCCACGAGTTTCTCCGCGAGCCGGATGGATGGCTCATGCGCCTTGGAGGAGAAGGTGTGGTAGTAGGGCAGCTTCAGCATTTGCTGATAGGCAGCGTCGGCCAACCGCTTTTCCGAAAAGCCGACGCCCACCGACCAGAGCCCGGCCAGCCCTTCGATGTATTCCTTGCCGCGTTCGTCATACACACGGATGCCGTCGCCGCGGCTGATGATCAGCGGCCCGGTTTCTTCGTGCTGACGCAGGTTGGTGTAGGGGTGCATGGTGGTGGCGATGTCGGCGGCGGCGAGAGAGTTGGAAAGCGCATCCATGGAAGTCCTCAGCGGCTTGGAGAAATGGTTCGGGCAGTGAGTTCGAGATAGTCCTCGAGTCCCTTGCGTGGAGCTTTCACGATTCGGGAGAATGAATCATGGCAGGCCGTTGGAATGAGTGTCGATGATCCGCCGCATCAGCGCGGCGACGTCGCGCGCATTCGGCGGATCGGAGTGGATGCAGACGGTGTCGAAGTCGACCGGGCGGATCGTGCCGTCTGTCGTGACGAGTTCGCCTCGAGTAAGCGCCCCCATCATGCGGTGCTCGGCAAGCGTCAGGTCGATGGCCGACTGGACGCGCGGGATGATCAGGCTGCCGCCGGGAGCGTAGGCAAGATCGGGAAAGAACTCGCCCACGAAGGCAACGCCGAGTTCGGCTGCCGCCGTCTCGTGACAGGTTCCCGCCATGCCGAAGAGAGGGACGCCGAACGGCTTGACCGCCGCGGCAATTGCCCGGGCAGTGTCGACGTCGTGCGCGGCCATGCCGTAAATGATGCCATGCGGCTTGACATGGCTGAGTTGCCCGCCCTCGGCGGCCAGCATCCCTGTCAGAGCACCGATTTGATAGAGGAAGGCAGCTGTCAGTTCCTCCGGCTGAAGTCTCATTTCGCGCCGGCCGAACCCCTCACGATCGGGAAGGGAGGGATGCGCGCCGACCCGCTTGCCATGCGAAAGGGCGAGCCGCACGGTCTTCAGCATCGTCCATGGATCGGAGGCGTGGAAGCCGCAGGCGATGTTGGCGCAATCGATATGAGGCATGATGCCGGCATCGTCACCGAAGCGCCAGTTGCCGTAGCTTTCGCCCATGTCGCAGTTCAGGGTGACCATGGTTTACTTGCCTCAGCCCAGAGTGTTCAACGCCCAGCCGGGGGCGATGTGCGGGAATTCCGGCGGTGGTTCGCGCTCATGCAGCAGTCGAAGCACGCGCGGCGGCGTCAGTGGCAGCTGCCGCACCGGCTTGCCGATGGCGCGTGCCACAGCGCAGCCGATCGCCGCGCCCACCGCCAGGATCGGGACCTCGCCCGCACCCTTGGTG
>NZ_RZPF01000079.1:11761-13107 GCF_004022735.1 Mesorhizobium sp. M7A.F.Ca.AU.001.01.1.1 | reverse complement strand
TGCGCGACCTCTCCAACATCGGGAAGATCGTCGGCGGCAAGATCAAGTTCCAGGGCAAGGACATGGGCGAACTCTCCGACGAGGAGTTGCGTTCCATCCGCGGCAACAAGATCGCCATGATCTACCAGGAGCCGATGGCGAGCCTGAACCCGGCGATGAAGGTCGGCCAGCAGCTGATGGAAGTGCCGCTGATCCACGACAAGGTGTCGAAGGAAGAGGCCTATAAACGCGCCCTCGATATGGTGCGCTCGGTCAAATTGCCCGATCCCGAGCGTATGATGCGCTCCTATCCGCACCAGCTCTCCGGCGGCCAGCAGCAGCGCATCGTCATTGCCATGGCGCTGCTGTCGAAGCCGGCGCTGCTTTTGCTCGACGAGCCGACGACGGCGCTCGACGTGACGGTGGAGGCGGGCATCGTCGATCTGGTCAAGGGGCTGGGCGAGAAGTTCGGCACGTCGATGATCTTCGTGTCGCACAATCTCGGCCTGATCCTGGAAACCTGCGATCGCATCACCGTGATGTATTCGGGCGAAGCGGTGGAGACCGGCAAGATCAAGGACGTGTTCGACCGGATGCGCCACCCCTATACGCAAGGGCTGTTCCGCTCGATCCCGCTGCCGGGCGCCGACAAGAACTCACGGCCGCTGATCTCCATCCCCGGACAGCTGCCGCTGCCGCACGAGCGGCCCAAGGGCTGCAATTTCGGCCCGCGCTGCCACCATTTCGTCGAGGGTGTCTGCAACGCCGCCGAAATCCCGATGATCGAGGTCGCTGGTCATGAAGGCCATTTCTCGCGCTGCGTGCGCTTCAACGAGATCGACTGGGAAGCGCTGCCACCCGGTGCCAAGAAGGTCAATGAGCGCGTCATGCCCGGCGCGCCGGTGCTCAAGATCGAGGACCTCAGAAAATATTACAGGGTCGGCGGCAGCGAGGTGTTCGGCTCGAGCGAGGGCCGCGTCGTCAAGGCCAACGAGACGATCTCGTTCATGGCGCGCGAATCCGAGACGGTCGCCATCGTCGGCGAATCCGGCTGCGGAAAGTCGACGCTGGCCAAGGTGCTGCTCGGGCTGGAGACGGCAAGTGCCGGCACGGTGACGCTGGGCAACACGGAAATCCAGTCGACGGGGATCGACAAACGGAGCGTCGACACGGTGTCGTCGATCCAGATGGTGTTCCAGAATCCGTTCGACACGCTCAATCCCAGCCATTCGGTCGGTTCGCAGATCATCCGCACGCTGGAGAAGTTCAATGTCGGCAAGACGGTTGCCGATCGCCGCAAGCGGATGCTGGAGCTGCTCGACCTGGTGAAGCTGCCGCGGGCATTCGAAACCCGCAAGCCGCGTCAG
>NZ_RZPF01000079.1:0-11751 GCF_004022735.1 Mesorhizobium sp. M7A.F.Ca.AU.001.01.1.1 | reverse complement strand
CAGCTTTGGGGCGGCCAGAGGCAGCGCATCGGCGGGGCGCGGGCCTGTGCCGGTGACGCCAAGGTGGTGGTGGCCGACGAGCCGGTCTCGGCATTGGACGTGTCGGTGCAGGCGGCGGTGACCGAACTGCTGATGGACATCCAGCGCAAGAACAAGACGACGATGCTGTTTATCAGCCACGATCTGTCCGTCGTTCGCTACATCGCCGACCGCGTCGTCGTCATGTATCTCGGCTATATCGTCGAGCAAGGCACGACCGACCAGATCTTCGCACCGCCCTATCATCCCTATACCGAGGCGCTGCTGTCGGCGATCCCGATCGCCGACACGAGTGTCGTGAAGAAGCACATCGTGCTGGAAGGCGACATCCCGTCGGCGATGAACCCGCCATCCGGGTGTCCGTTCCAGACCCGTTGCGGCTACAAGAAGCTGGTGCCGGACAATCTCTGCGAGACCAAGGTGCCGCCGGTCAAGCATCTCGGCGACGGTCATATGAGCCTGTGCTGGCTCTCCGACGACGTGCTGGCCAAGATGGAGCCCGTGATCAAGTTCGACAAGGAACACGCCGCGCACGAAGGTATGCCGGACGACGCGCCGCATGGCGATGGCCCCGGTTTTGCTGGCACGCCACCAAAGCGTCCGCGCGGCAAAAGGCCGAGCTGACAGTCCGAAGATCGAGATCAACGATGCGGCAAGCTCAGTTCCCGCACTCGCTCAACTGCTGGGCATAGTCCCGCGCCATCTTGTCGGTGGCCCGGGCATAGCCCTGCACACCGGCATCGCCCCTGTTGCCGCGGCCATAGGCGGTCCAGCCGAGATAGTAGGCAAGGTAGAGATTGTAGGTGTCGTTGCGGGCGACGCCGTAGGTGTCAGATGTCTTGGAATGATACCAGCCGACGAAATCGACCGCATCGGCGAATTTCGTCCGCCGCGCCGCCCAGTTGCCGGTCTCGCGCTGATATTGCGACCAGGTGCCGTCCAGCGCCTGCGAGAAGCCGGTGGCCGTGGAGACGTGCTTCCACGGAATGAAGCCGAGCAGCTTGGTACGCGGCGGCCTTGCATTGCTCTTGAAGCCCGATTCCTTGCGCACCGTCGCCATCAGTACGGGAACGGGAATGCCATATTTCTGTTGGGTGCGCTCGGCGGCAGACTGCCAGTTGTCGAACCAGCCGTCATTCTGGTCGAAGACGGCGCAGACATTGTTGATGTGATTGGGCGGCGTGGCGCAGGCCGAAAGCGCCAGCAGCACGCAAACCGCACCAATTTTACTAAAACTCGAACTACGCATCGGCAGAGCAATAGGCCGAAATCATAAAGGGAATCTTGCAGCGTCCATTAACGCTTCGCCCGAGCGGTCGCTCGAGGAAATCCCATATCAACAATCCGACATATTTCGTCGTATTCTATAAATGGATACTGCGGAAATGCCGCCGTGGCTAAAATCACGCCCGCAAACGGCGTATTTATGACAGCTTGCCTGGTTTGCCGGGGCTTTGATGCCAGGCATGAACGAACCAAGACGCAAACGCGGCGCCGAGCGCACCAGCAATCGGGGGCCATCGGCCATTCCGCAACTGCCGCTCAGGCGGGTGACCAATCCCTATCCGCCAATGGCCATGCTGTCGCCCGATCAGATCGAGCAGATCCATCAGGCGTCGATGCACATATTGGAGAATTTCGGCATCGAGGTGATGAGTCCGCGCGCGCTGTCGCTGTTCGAGAAGGCCGGCGCCAGGGTCGATCATGCCTCAGCGAATGTCCGCATCGATCGCGGCCTGATCGAAGACGTGCTGAAGACCACGCAGCCCAGCTATGTGTTGACGCCGCGCAACCCGGCCAACGCGGTTCATCTGGGCGGCAACACCATCAATTTCACCCTCGTTGCCGGGCCGCCCAATGTCCATGACATGGAGCGCGGCCGCCGCGCCGGCAATTTGCGCGACTATTCGGATCTCACACGGCTGGCGCAGCATTTCAACTGCATCCACATGCTGGGCAACCAGGTCTGCGCGCCGGTGGAGCTGCCGGCAAACTCTCGCCATCTCGACACTTATTTCACCAATCTGACGCTGACCGACAAGAGTTTCCATGTCTCGGCGATCGGCCGGGGCAGGGCATTGGACGGCATCGAGATGATGGCGATTTCGCGTGGGCTGACGCTCGACCAGATGCGCGACGATCCCGGTATCACCACCATCATCTCGGTCAACTCCCCGCGCCGCTTCGACGAGATGATGGCCGAAGGCCTGATGACCATGGCCGAGTTCGGCCAGTCGGTGGCGGTGACGCCGTTCACGCTGATGGGGGCGATGAGCCCGGTGACGCTGGCCGGGGCGCTGGCGCAGCAGAATGCCGAGGCGCTGTTCGGCGTCGTGCTGACGCAGCTTGTCCGTCCGGGCGCGCCGGTCATGTATGGCGCCTTCACCTCCAATGTCGACATGAAGTCGGGCGCGCCGGCCTTCGGCACGCCCGAGAACACCAAGGCCAACATTGCGTCAGGGCAACTGGCGCGGCGCTACGGGCTGCCCTACCGCACGACGCCGGGCTCGGCTTCCAATGCCGCCGACGCGCAGGGCGCCTATGAGACGCTGATGGCACTGTGGGGGGCGGTGCTCGGCCACGGCAACCTCGTCTACCACGCCGCCGGCTGGCAGGAGGGCGGGCTGACGGCGTCGTTCGAAAAACTCATCATCGATGTCGAGATGATCCAGCATATGATGGAGTTCTTGCGCCCGATCGAAGTCAATGAGGCGGAACTCGCCGTCGAGGCTTTGGGTGCGGTGCCAACCGGTGGGCATTTCTTCGGCGAGCCGCACACGCTGGAGCGCTACGCCACTGCCTTCTACCAGCCGATGCTGTCCAACTGGCAGAATTACGAAGCCTGGCAGGAAGCCGGCGGCCTCGACGCCACGGCACGCGCAACGCGGCTGTGGAAGAAAGCGCTGGAGGACTATGTCGAGCCGGTGATGGATATCGCCGTGCGCGAGGCGCTAGAGGCTTACATGGCCAGGCGCAAGGAAGCGATCGGGCAGGGCGAGCCGTGATCGTTCCCAGCTTGAATCCATTCACCCATTCAACTCACTGATATCAGAGAAAAAATCCATGAAATCGCATGCAAAGGTCGTGGTCATTGGCGGTGGCGTCGTCGGATGCTCCGTGTTGTTCCATCTCGCCCGCCACGGCTGGACCGATGTTGTCCTGCTCGAGCGCGACGAGCTGACCTCAGGCTCGACCTGGCACGCGGCCGGGGGCATGCACACCATCAATGGCGACCCCAACGTCGCCAAGCTGCAGAAATACACGATCAATCTCTACAAGGAGATCGAGGAGCTTTCCGGCCAGGCGACCGGCGTGCATCTGACCGGTGGCGTGCTTCTGGCAGCGACCGAGGCGCGGCTCGACTGGCTGCGCGGCGTCGTCGCCAAGGGCCGCTATCTCGGCATCGAGCTCGAGGAGATCTCGCCCAACGAAGCGGCCGAACTGATGCCGCTGCTCGATCCCAAGCAGTTCGTCGGCGCGGTCAGGAACAAAGAGGACGGCCATCTCGATCCCTCCGGCGTCACCCACGCCTATGCCAAGGCCGCGCGGAAACTTGGGGCGGAAGTGGAGCGTTTCACCAAGGTCGAGGACATCGTGCGGCGCCCTGACGGACTGTGGCGGGTCATCACCAACAAGGGCGAGGTGGTGGCCGAGCATGTCGTCAACGCCGGCGGCCTGTGGGCGCGCGAGGTCGGCCGCATGGTCGGCCTCGAACTGCCGGTGCTGGCCATGGAGCACATGTACCTGATCACCGAGGATATGCCGGAGGTCGCCGCCTGGAACGCCAAGACCGGCACCGAGATCATCCACGCGGTCGACTTCGACGGCGAGCTTTACCTGCGCCAGGAGCGCGGCGGCATGCTGATGGGCACTTACGAAAAGGCCAACAAGCCATGGTCCGAATACCAGACGCCATGGAATTTCGGCCATGAATTGCTGGCGCCCGACATCGACCGCATCGCGCCGTCGCTTGAGGTCGGCTTCCGCCATTTCCCGGCCTTCCAGAACACGGGCATCAAGCAGATCATCAACGGGCCTTTCACCTTCGCGCCCGACGGCAACCCATTGGTCGGGCCGGTGCGCGGGCTGCCGGGCTTCTGGGTCGCCTGCGGTGTCATGGCCGGGTTTTCGCAAGGCGGCGGCGTCGGCCTCGCTTTGTCGAACTGGATGATCGAGGGCGATCCCGGCGCCGACATCTGGGCGATGGATGTCGCGCGCTACGGCGACTGGGCGACGATGGCCTATACCAACGCCAAGGTGCGCGAGAATTATTCCAGGCGCTTTTCGATCCGCTTCCCCAATGAGGAGCTGCCCGCCGGGCGGCCGCTGAAGACGACGCCGGTCTACGACCTGCTGTCGGCCAAGGGTGCGCAATGGGGCGTTGCCTATGGGCTGGAAGTGCCGCTGTGGTACGCGCCGGAAGGCGTCAAGGACGAATTCTCCTGGCGCCGCTCGAGCGATTTCACGCAGGTCGCCAAGGAGGTCGCCACAGTTCGCGACGGTGTCGGCCTGTCGGAGATTTCGAGCTTCGCCAAATACAAGGTGACGGGTGAGGGAGCGGCCGCCTGGCTCGACCGGATGCTTGCCTGCAAACTGCCCAAGCCCGGCCGCATGACGCTGGCGCCGATGCTGAAGGAAGACGGCAGACTGATCGGCGATTTCACCCTCGCCAATCTCGGAAGTGAGGGCTGGTTCCTCGCCGGCTCCGGCATCGCCGAGCAATACCATATGCGCTGGTTCGAGAAGCACCTGCCTGACGATGGATCGGTCCGCATCGAGTCGCTGGGCGCGAAGCTCACCGGTCTGTCGATCGCCGGCCCGAAGGCGCGGGATGTGCTGGCAAAGGCGACGCGCTCGGATGTCTCCAACGCGGCCTTTTCCTTCATGGCCATTGGCCGGATGGATATCGGCATGGCGCCGTGCCTGGTCGGCCGTGTGAGCTATACCGGCGATCTCGGCTACGAGATCTGGGTGGCGCCGGAATACCAGCGCGTCGCCTATCAAGCGCTGATGGCGGCGGGCGGGGAATTCGGCATCGGCCTGTTCGGCTCGCGCGCGCTCAATGCGCTGCGGCTGGACAAGAATTACGGCTCATGGGGGCGCGAGTACCGGCCGATCTACGGGCCGCTGGAAGCGGGGCTCGACCGCTTCGTTGCTTACGGCAAGGACGCCGATTTCATAGGCAAGGCCGCGGCGCTGGCCGAGCGCAGGCAGGGCGGCAAATTGCGCCTGCGCGCTTTTATCGTCGATGCCGACGATGCCGATGTCATTGGCGATGAGCCGATCTGGTTCGATGGTGCGGTGCGCGGCTGGGTGACGTCGGGTGGCTATGCGCATCATTCGAAGAAATCCGTCGCCGTCGGCTATGTGCCGAAGGAGATCGCTGATGAGAGCGACGGCTTCGAGATCGAGCTGCTGGGCAAGCGCCATGCGGCGCGCATTCAGGCGGTGCCGCTGTTCGACGCCAATTTCGAACGGATGCGTGCTTGAAGCGCTTCGGCTTCGCCGATGCGCTTCAGATTCCTGTTTTGTGGATGTCGTTGTCCCAAAACCGCCGGGCACTTTTGGGCGACATGCACCAGGCCCGCATCCTCTTTCTGGCGTCAGGCGCTGCGGCGGCTGTCCAGCGCGAAGGCGCCGGCGCCGGCAAACACCAGATAGAGGAAGATGAAGCAGAACGAGATCGCCGAATCGCCGCCATTGTTGACCGGGAAGAAGTCGCGCGGCATGTGCGCCATGAAATAGGCGATCGCCATTTCGCCGGCCAGAAGGAATGCCACCGGTCGCGTGAACAGGCCCAGCGCGAGCAGGATGCCGCCGGCGAATTCGAGGATGGCGGCAGTCGTGGTCAGCCCGGAAAGGGCGTGGGGATCGACGCTGACGGGGAAGTTGAACAGTTTCTGGCTGCCATGCTCGATGAACTGCAGCGCGGTCATGATGCGCAACACGCCGAGCGCCTGCGGCTGGTATCTGGAGAGGCTTTCGAAAAGCTTCATAATGACTCCATTTTCAATCCGTCCGGCCATAGATTATCGCCCAGGAATGGACCATTCACTTCCCATGGCCTGGCGTCAACAATCGGTGATTGAAAATGTCCCCAGCTTGACCCTTCACATTTTTCCCGCAAGGGTTGTATTTCTATCGTTGCGGTTGTATTAGTGCGGCCACTCTAGAAATGTGGGTTCCCTTTGCCATGAAAAAAGTCGCCATCAGCCTCTTCGCAATTCTTGCAGGCACCAGCTTTGCCATGGCCGAGGACGCCGGCTGTGAGGCCTTCAAGTGGCCCGTGACGCGGGAGCAGACCCTGTTTGCCGCGGCACCGGCAACGCCGTCCGGAGCGGCACTGGCGGTTGGTGCGGCTGCGGACCTGGCGCTGGTGCCGGTAGAGAAAGCCGGTTTTGCGGTAGCGCCCGAACGTGCGCCGGCATCAGACAGTTTCGGGGCCGTCGCCAGCGTGGAGGTGCCATCCGAGGGAGCCATCCAGATAAGTCTCTCGGGGGAGGCCTGGATCGATGTCATCCAGGATGGCCAGGCCATCAAGTCGGCGGGCTACAGTGGCGTGAAAACATGCCCTGGCATCCGCAAGAGCGTGCGCTTCAAGCTTGCGCCCGGCCCGGCCACCGTTCAGTTCAGCGGCGCGAAAAAAGCTGAGTTGAAGGTTGCGGTGCTGGCGCCGGAATGAGGCGGCGCCAGGCAGGGGAGAGGCCTTCATCGGTGGTCCGATGAAAGCCCGCACTTTGTGTCAGCGGTGTTCGATCGCCGTCAGCGGACTGGCGCCATCAAGGCGAAGTGCGCGCCTTGCGGGTCCTGGCACTGCACGATCCAACTGCCGCCGGGGACCTCCATCGGCCCCATCAGGATCTTGCCGCCATTGTCGGTGACCCGTTTGGCCGCCGCGTCGATGGCCGCAACGTTGAAGTAGAATTGCCAGACCGGGACCGGGATCTGCGCGGGCTTGTTCATGATGCCGCCGCCGGATTCGGGGCCGGCCGTAAAAGTCTGGTACGTGCCCATCGGGCCCATGTCGAAATCGCCGGCGTCGACCCAGCCGAACTGGTCGGAATAGAAATCGAACGCGGCTTTCCAGTCCGACGTGTAAAGCTCGTGCCAGCCGATGTGGCCCGGCGTGCTGGCCGGCACGACAGGCTGGTCGGGACCGTTCGGCTGCAGGAACATGAAGGTCGCGCCTTGCGGATCGGCGACGACGGCAAAGCGGCCGACGCCCGGAATGTCGTCGGGCTGGCGGTGAACGGTGCCGCCGGCTTTCTCCAGCGATGCAGTTGCGGCATCGACATCCCTGGTGTGGATATAGCCGAGCCAGGCAGGCGGCATGCCCATCTTGGCGGCATCCTCGGGCAAGGTCATCAGGCCGCCGACGCCACGTTCGCCGACATTCATGACGATGTAGCGCGGCATGCCGGGTGCCTTATCGAAGGGCTGCGCCGTCCAGCCGACCACTTGGGTGTAGAACGCCTCGGCGGCGTCGAGATCTGATGTCATCAATTCGTACCAGAAGAAGGGCATCGGGGTTTTTGGCATTTTCGGTCTCCTCACCTTTCATGGATCGATCGTCGTCCACCATAGGACGATCCTCACGACGGAAATCCGACACCGCCCGGACAACAATGGGTGTGTGTGCCAAGCGTTCCCTGATTGCGCATCCAGCGGTTTTCGATTTCTCTGCGGTCATGAGGGGTTGTCGTCCATGCGCTTGATGTCGCTCACGCCCGAGCTTGTCGCACTGTGCCATCGGGAAGAGGCCGATCCCGGTCCGGACCCGAGCTGGACAGACATGAACGACGAGGACTTTCGAACCCTCGCCTTGCGACTGTCCAATGAAGCCGATGAGGGACCGTTATGGGTGTTCGCCTATGGGTCGCTGATCTGGAAGCCGGAATTCGAGTCGGTCGAGCAACAGCTCGCCACAGCCTTCGGCTGGCACCGCTCCTTCTGCCTCGACATGGTGCGCTGGCGCGGCAGCGCCGAGCAGCCTGGGTTGATGATGGCGCTCGAGCGGGGCGGGCGCTGCAACGGCGTGATCTATCGCTTGCCGGAGGGTGAGAAGCCGGCGCAGATCGAAAGGCTGTTGCGGCGCGAGATCAGCGACCATGAAAGCATCGAGACGGTTCGCTGGCTGCCGGTGCATACGCCGCAGGGTAAGCTGCGCGCGCTCGGCTTCTGGGTCGGCGTGAAGGGCAGGGGAACGTCGCTGAACCAGCCGCTGGACAGAGTGGCGAGCGTGCTGGCCAGAGCCTGCGGGCATATCGGATCCGGCGCCGAATATCTCTACAACACGGTCAGCCATCTCGAAGCATTCGGCATCCGCGACCGCAATCTGTGGCGATTGCAGGAATTGGTGGCGCAGGAGGTCAGGGCCATCCATGGCCGCAAGCTTGAGCCTGGCCTTTCGCTCGCACTGCAAGCCCGACCGCAGTCGCAATAATATGAGTAAAAAAATCATGTTATTGCCGAGCCTTTTCAGTGACTTGCGTCGAAAATTGACCAATTGATAAAAAAATAAAACGTGCTAGCCTTCTCCAAAAGAAAACATGGGGAACTGACGATGCCAGAAGGCCAATTCAGGGAAGGCATTGCGGGCGGCAGGCTCTCGGCCGACCAGTATGCGGATAATTTTTCCGACCTGCACCCGCCGCTCGACCACCACGAGGCGCTGGTCGAATCCGACCGCTGCTATTTCTGCTACGATGCACCGTGCATGAATGCATGCCCGACTTCGATCGACATTCCGCTGTTCATCCGCCAGATCTCGACCGGTAATCCGATCGGTTCGGCCAAGACCATCTTCGACCAGAACATATTGGGCGGCATGTGCGCCCGCGTCTGCCCGACCGAGACGCTGTGCGAGGAAGTCTGCGTGCGCGAGGTGGCGGAAGGCAAGCCGGTGCAGATCGGCCGCCTGCAGCGCTACGCCACCGACGTCGCCATGGGCGAGAACAAGCAGTTTTATCCGCGCGCCGAGCCGACCGGCAAGACGGTCGCCGTGGTCGGCGCCGGGCCGGCCGGCCTTGCCGCCGCGCACCGGCTCGCCCGCCACGGCCATGACGTGACCATCCTGGAGGCGCGCGCGAAGGCCGGCGGCCTCAACGAATACGGCATCGCCGCCTACAAGAGCGTCGACGATTTCGCCCAGGCCGAAGTCGACTACGTGACCGCGATCGGCGGTATCGACATCCAGAACGGCAAGGCGCTCGGCCGCGACTATCAGCTGTCGGATCTGATCCGCAATTACGACGCGGTGTTTCTCGGCATGGGCCTTGGCGGTGTCAATGCGCTGCGTGCCGATGGCGAGGACGCTGACGGCGTCATCAACGCGGTCGAGTTCATTGCCGAGCTGCGCCAGGCCAGCGACCTTTCCGGCCTGCCGGTTGGTCGCCGCGTCGTCGTCATCGGTGGCGGCATGACGGCCATCGACGCCGCGGTACAGTCGAAGCTGCTCGGCGCCGAGGAGGTGACGATCTGCTACCGGCGCGGCCAGGAGCACATGAATGCGTCTGAGTTCGAGCAGGATCTGGCCGCTGCCAATGGCGTCAGCATCCGTCACTGGCTGCAGCCGAAGCGGGTGATCGCCGAGAGCGGCAAGGTCACTGCCGTCGAACTCGAATACACCGCCCTCAACGGCGACAGGCTTGCCGGCACCGGCGAGACGCTGACGCTCGTTGCCGATCAGGTGTTCAAGGCGATTGGACAGAGCTTTGTCCCGGCCGCCCTCAACGGCAGCGGTGCATCGATCGGCCTCGAAGCCGGCCGCATCAAGGTGGATTCGGAAGGGCGCACGTCGCTTGCCAAGGTCTGGGCCGGTGGCGACTGCATCTTCGGTGGCGACGACCTGACCGTCTCGGCGGTCGCGCAGGGACGCGACGCTGCGGAGAGCATCAATCGGGCACTGACCTCGAACGGGAGGGCATGAGCATGGCGGATATCAGAAACAATTTCGTCGGCATCAAGTCGCCCAATCCGTTCTGGCTGGCCTCGGCGCCACCGACCGACAAGGCCTACAACGTCATCCGCGCCTTCAAGGCCGGCTGGGGCGGCGTGGTGTGGAAGACGCTGGGCGAGGAGGGCCCACCGGTGGTCAACGTCAACGGTCCGCGCTACGGCGCGATCTGGGGCGCCGACCGCCGCCTGCTCGGCCTCAACAACATCGAACTGATCACCGACCGCGACCTGCAGGTCAATTTGCGCGAGATCAAGCAGGTCAAGAAGGACTGGCCCGACCGCGCCATCGTCGTCTCGCTCATGGTGCCTTGCGTCGAGGAGGCCTGGAAGGCGATCCTGCCTGTGGTCGAGGAGACGGAGGCCGACGGCATCGAGCTCAATTTCGGCTGTCCGCACGGCATGTCGGAACGCGGCATGGGCGCCGCCGTCGGCCAGGTGCCGGAATATATCGAAATGGTGGTGCGCTGGTGCAAGCAGAACACCCGTATGCCCGTCATCACCAAGCTGACGCCCAACATCACCGATGTGCGCAAGCCCGCGCGCGCAGCACATGCCGGCGGCACCGACGCGGTGTCGCTGATCAACACCATCAATTCGATCACTGGTGTCGATCTCGACAGCTTCGCGCCGCAGCCGACCATCGACGGCAAGGGCTCGCATGGCGGCTATTGCGGGCCGGCGGTAAAGCCGATCGCCATGAACATGGTGGCCGAGATCGCGCGCGATCCGGAAACGCAGGGCCTGCCGATCTCCGGCATCGGCGGCATCACCACCTGGCGTGACGCGGCCGAATTCATGGCGCTTGGCGCCGGCAATGTGCAGGTCTGCACGGCGGCGATGACCTACGGCTTCAAGATCGTGCAGGAGATGATCGCGGGCCTGGAAAACTGGATGGACGAGAAGGGGCACGCCTCGCTCGACGACATCGTCGGCCGCGCCACGCCCAATGTCACCGATTGGCAGTATCTCAACCTGAACTACGTCGCCAAGGCGCATATCGACCAGGATGCCTGCATCAAGTGCGGCCGCTGCCACATCGCCTGCGAGGACACTTCGCACCAGGCGATCACCAGCATGGTCGACGGCGTCAGGCACTTCGAGGTCATCGAGGCCGAGTGTGTCGGCTGCAATCTCTGCGTCAATGTCTGCCCGGTCGAGAACTGCATTACCATGGAGCCGCTGGCAGCCGGTGTGATGGGCCAGCGCACCGGCAGGCCGGTATCGCCGGTCTACGCCAACTGGACCACGCACCCGAACAACCCGATGGCCAAGGTGGCTGCGGAGTAGGAACTCCCCCAAGAGAAAAACGGCGCTTTCGAGCGCCGTTTTTCATTTTCCTATTGCAGATATGAATTATCCACGATAGTATGTATCCATGAATAAGGAACCTGTTCGATGAAGCTGGGCGAGGGTGTTGAAGCAGCCATCCATTGCGCCGCCACGCTGGCCAGTGTGGAAGGCAATAGCACCATGCCGGGCGCCGCTCTCGCCGAGGCCTTTGGCCTTTCGCCGAGCTATCTGCTCAAGCATCTCAACATGCTGAGCGCGGCGCGCGTCCTGGAATCGGTGCCCGGGCCTGCCGGTGGCTATCGGCTGGCGCGGCCAGCCGAGCGCATCACGCTGCTCGACATCGTGCTGGCCGTCGAGGGCCGCGAGCCGGCCTTCCGCTGCGGCGAGATCCGCCAGCGCGGTCCGGTGAAGCTCGATGCGTCGGCCTATGTGAAACCCTGCGGCATCAACGCCGCGATGCTGAAG
>NZ_RZPF01000800.1:0-2720 GCF_004022735.1 Mesorhizobium sp. M7A.F.Ca.AU.001.01.1.1 | reverse complement strand
GTGATCGGCTATATCGGCACCACCGGCCTTTCGACCGGGCCCCACCTGCATTTCGAACTCTACCAGAATGGCGCAGCGATCGACCCACTCGGCACGGTCACCGCGGTCGCTTCCGACGATTCCGCGGTCGAGACGCTCACCGACCGTA
Organism: Mesorhizobium sp. M7A.F.Ca.AU.001.01.1.1; assembly: GCF_004022735.1. Lineage (NCBI taxonomy): Bacteria > Pseudomonadati > Pseudomonadota > Alphaproteobacteria > Hyphomicrobiales > Phyllobacteriaceae > Mesorhizobium > Mesorhizobium sp. M7A.F.Ca.AU.001.01.1.1. Next base: position 2,572 of record NZ_RZPF01000800.1, on the reverse strand, counting down.
TCGTTCATGTCGAAAGCGGCGGCAGCGCTCGCGCCAAGAACCCAAATTCCTCAGCAACCGGTGCAGGGCAATTCATAAGCAAGACCTGGATCAGGATGATGAACACCTACCGCCCGGAACTTGCGCGCACGCTGTCGACAGCCGACCTGCTCGCACTGCGCTACGACGCCACGATCTCGCGTGAGATGGTTCGCAACCTGGCTCGCGAAGGCGAGGCCTATCTTCGGGAGCGTGGTCACCAGATTACGGCGGGCAGACTCTATCTCTGTCATTTCCTGGGAATGGAAGGCGCGCACCAGGTGCTGTCGGCCACAGGTTCGGCGCAACTGAGCGCCGTGCTGGGGTCGGCCGTCATCCAGGCCAACCCGTTTCTCACCGGCAAGACCGCCAGCTACGTCGTGGACTGGGCCGAAAGGAAAATGGGCCAGAAGCTGGGCCGCATGGCCACTGGCGCCGCCCAGCAGACAACGACCACGGAGGTCCGCCAGACGTCACCGGAGTTTGAAAAATACAAGCAGGCCGTCACCGCCGTCATAAGCTCAATTCAGAATACGCTTTGAACCACGCTCGCGCTGCTATGCTCACCCCTGTCCAAATTCCATCGGGTAGAACAATCTTCGCCCCATCCCAGGCTGCGGCGCAGCTTTGCGTGGCTATTGTGTCTTTATCCGCATTTCCACGCGGCGATTGAGCGGATCGTATGGGTTGGAACTGCGCGGGTTCTTTTCACCCATGCCGACCGCGTTGATGCGATCAGGCTCGATGCCGCTGGCCGTGAGGAAGGCGGCTACCGATTTCGCTCGTCGTTGCGACAGGCCTTCGTTGTGGTGCACCGTGCCGGTGGCATCGGTATAGCCTTCGACGACGAAGCTGAACGTGCTCAGCCGGTTGTCCTTCAGGGCTTTGGCGAACTCGTCGAGTTCAGCGCGCGCGGTGGCGTCAAGTTCGGCCGAATCCAAGCCGAAATTGATCAGCATGTCGAGGCCGGTTTTCACTGCCGACGCGTCATTGGACTTGCTTTTGCACTCCTCCGCGGAGCCAACACAAATCCCGCGGGACTTGCCGAGATCGGCCGCACCAGCAAAAAACTTCACGATGTCTTCAGATTTCTGAACGGGGTCGGCGGAAGCGTGGGTCGAGAAAAGCACGACCGCCAACACAAAAGCTGAACTGCTCCACTGCATAGCGGCTCCTCCTGGTTGAGTATTCCGATTTTCGATGTTGGGATCATAGCAAATTCGCAGGCAATTGTCTGTCTGCAATCGCCGGGGGCGTGACAGTTGTTGCCGCGTCACCGGTTGAGACTTGACCCGCGCCGCGCCTAAGGCTTGAGTGGCCAAGCTTCTCGATGAAAGCGTGGCGGTCATGGCCAATGGGCTCCGATTCAAAACGGCAAGGGATCTTTTCGCGGCGTGTCCTGCTATTGCGCGGGACATGAGGAGCCTTCCAACCGACCAGCGCTCGATCGAGTTTTGCCGCGACCTTCTCGCAGGGCGCGTTCCCGAGGAAGCGGTTACATTTTGTGCCTACCTGCTTCCCGAGCGAGCCGCGGTCTGGTGGGCCCATGAATGCCTGAGCCACCTGGCCGACCTGTTGGATGAGACCGATCATCAGTTGCTCCCGCTGGTCCACAACTGGGTGGGCGAACCGGACAGTCTCCGCCACCAGGCGGCGCTCAGCACAGCCGGCGCGACGCCGCCAACAACGCCGGTCGGCTGGATTGCTCTGGCCGCGGGATGGCGTGACAATGGTTCGGCCAGGGCCGCGACGATGGCACCGGCGTTGCTGCCGTTTCCAGCCGCCCACGCAATCAATGCCGGGATTCTGGCCGGACTGGCGCGTGTCGCACTGGCTGACCGGTTCGCCGTTCTTTCGGCATTTGTCGAAATGGGCATCCAGATGGCTGAGATCGAGGCCCTGAGCCAAGCAGCGGATGCGGATTAGAGCATTCGCCCGGCAGAAACCGATGGATGCCGTCATCATCCTGGCCTACTTACAGCCACCTTGCGCCCATTTTGCGAGCGCCACCTTGAAGCGCGTTCCAAGCGGATGTTGAAGCCGTAAGACAGACACGTCGTTGGCGGCGAAATTTTTCGACTGTTCACACAGCCGGGCCTCGTTCCATTCATGGCAACCGTCGCAGTGCTTTCCTTCCCATACCGACTTGTCGAGCCCCTCCACAGGACTGAAGCGTGGCTTGCCCTTGATCAGCTCCGCAATGCTCTTGCCGTCGATTTCCGGATCGCCGAAATCGACAGGATGGTCAAAAAAGATAGGCTCGTCGGAGGCAAGCCTTGGGATTTTCTGACGAAGCATATCGAGCGAAAGTTGGGCGTCGTCGGCGCCCGACGGGTTTGCCGCAACGTTTCGCCCATCCGAACCGGCTTCCGATTTCTGAGTGGTCGCCTCGCCGACGATCAGCGGTGCGTTGAGGTCGATCTTGTGCAGGACGACCTCAGTGGTCAGCGAGACATTGCTCCAGGGGCGCTGTTTGCCGGCGGTTACCTTGAAGACATCGGCGGTAACGCGGTTCATGGCTTCGGTGATGGAAACGTTTGTTTCGCCCATATGC
>NZ_RZPF01000799.1:0-2720 GCF_004022735.1 Mesorhizobium sp. M7A.F.Ca.AU.001.01.1.1 | reverse complement strand
AGATGTTTTCCGGAATCTGTCCGCGAGCGCACGTATGAAGGCATAAAGCGGCCGGTTGACCGTCTGGTTGCTGTCCAGTGCAACTGGCACGCGCGTCCGGCTAGCGGAGGCCAAAAAAGCTCAAGATCGCTATCACGATGACCACAGCTCCAACGAGCCAAATGATATTGTTCATGATCTCTCTCCTGTTGCCTGGGGGAAGCCCGCGCCTCTGGCGGAGAACGCGGGCCGACCAGTCTTTGCCGACTGATCCGCAGCAGACACCAAATCGTGATCCCGGCTGCGAGAAATAAAACCATCAGGCACGTCTAATGTTCCGTCGTTGACGAGATCCGGCGATGACCAGTGAACGTTCGGGCCGATGCCGGACCACCGGAACCAAAGTGATCAGGGGCAGTTAATCCAATGAAGGGCTAATTAAGAAAATGGAGAAATTGCAATGAAAACAATGATCATGTGCGCGTTGGCGATTTCCATTGGACTGCCCGTCGTGGCTTCGGCAGCCGAAGCCGATGTGGTTGTTAGAACCCATCATCGACATCACGGCAGCGTCAAGATCATCAACGAAGACGGTCAGCGCTTGCACCACCGCCGCCATGGTACTGTGGCGTTCTACGACCATGGGCGCCGGCATCATCACCGCGATACCGTTGTCGTGACAGGTTCCGTTTCCACCCATCGCCACCACCATCGGCACCATCCCGTGGTGATCGAGAACGACGGGTACTGACCACAGATCTCCGGCCCGATTCTTGAAGGAATCGGGCCACGAGAGGCCCTTTGATCATGCTTTTGGCAGCACCGTCGGCAAGACAATTGCCCCTAGCCAGACTTAGGTCTGACCCCTGCCCGACCGAAGTCCAGGTTGGAAACGCATGCGCTTGCCCCAAATTCGGGGTGGCGGGCAAAAATGATCGATGAAACCAAGAGCAGCAGCATGTCGAACCGTGAGACCAAACGATCCGATGCCCTGAGCACGCGAGTAACAGAGATCAAGGCCAGGATGCAGCAAGCCCAGATTACCGAAGACGAGATGAAGACCTTCCAGAAGGTCGCGGCCATCATGGAGGGCGGCGAGGGCCGAATCGAGGTTGACGACCTGATTGCCGCGTCATTCCTCACCGACACGCTGCTGAACAGCCCGAAGCGTTAAGCGACCATGCCGACGATTAGCAGACTTTTTGATTCCCACGCCGATGCGACGCGGGTCGCTAGCGACTTGGTGGCGGCCGGAATTCCTCGCGTACAGATCGCGATCATCGGGCCTTACAATGACGAGACAGGATCTGTTTGGGTTTCCGCTTTGGGATCGGTACTGGGCGCTGCTGCCGGCGGGTTGGCATGTCTGAGCGTCGTTGCGGCAGTTGGCATCAATCCTGTTGCTGCGAGCGTATTGCCAACAGCGGTGGCTGGCGCGGTCTGTGGCGGCGTTGCCGGCGGTCTGTTTGGAACATTCGCCCTGCACGCCATGAAGGCGGATGATCAGGACGTGGCCGAGGGCGTCGTCCTGGTGACGGCGCATGTCGATGAAAATGACGCCGAGATCGCTCAGACAGTGCTCGGCGGTCCCCCGTCGACGTTGGTGGCCGAAGCAGCTTAGGAAAGCCGCCTCGACGTCGCCGGAACCGGCACTCTCCGTTTGCCAGCGATTGAACTCCACACCCGGCAGATAGCAATTCAGACTGGGGATGTTCCTGCCGTCGGCCCGCATGGCCGAACCCTGTGGCAGGTTGCTTCGCGGCCGCATATTTTGACGAAAAGGCCCGTCGGCTCTAGGGTCGATGGACCTGATGGAATGAGTGAAACGGCGGGCCGAGTGCGACATGAATTTGAATTCAACCACAGCCCCGCCCTTGATTCTTGTGATGACGCTGGTTCTCGTCGCTGGCTGTTCATCGCTCGGCAGAACCGTCGATCCGGCGAAATACGATTCAATGACGTGCACCGACCTCAACAGTGCGATGGGAGACGTCGCCCGTGACATCTCGCAAACGGCAATCACGCGCGGCAAGGTCGCCAACACCAATGTTCCACGCTGGCTGCTCGGCGGCTCACGCGTGAAGACCGCGGTAGCCAACCGTGAAACAGCCAGGATCGACCGGCTTAAGCAGCAACAGGATGCCATTGCCGCCGTGCGAGCGCGCAAGTGCCAGAGGTCCGCGAATTGAGCGGACAGCCAACGCCTCGGTGCAGAGCCCGGTTCAGGCGCTCAGGCGAAATCGCGTCACGTCGATCGCGGCGGCCATCAGCGTCTGTGTGTAGGCGTGCTGCGGATTGCTGAAGATCGCCTCGGTCGGCCCTTCCTCGACGATCTTGCCCTGTTTCATGACGATGATGTAGTCGGCCATGGCGCGCACGACCGACAGATCGTGGCTGATGAAGAGATAGGACAATTCGTGGTCCGCCTGCAGCTTGCGCAGCAGTTCGACGATCTGTTTCTGCACAGAGCGATCGAGCGCCGAAGTCGGCTCATCCAATACCACCAGCCTGGGCTTCAGGATCATGGCGCGGGCAATGGCGATGCGCTGCCGCTGACCGCCGGAGAATTCGTGCGGGTAGCGGTTGCGGGCGTTGGGGTCGAGGCCGACCTCGCGCAAGGCCTCGACCGCGCGTTGATCACGCTGCTTGCCCGAAAGGTCAGGCTCATGCACCAGAAGTCCTTCGGTGATGACCTGGCCGACAGTCATGCGCGGCGACAACGAGCCGAACGGGTCCTGGAA
>NZ_RZPF01000798.1:0-2728 GCF_004022735.1 Mesorhizobium sp. M7A.F.Ca.AU.001.01.1.1 | reverse complement strand
ATCCATTGACCGCGTCCGATGTGGTGTCCGCAATGGCGCGCAGCGTCGAGCGCATCCAGGCCGGAGCCTGAACGGCCGTCGAGGCGAGCCTCTTCTTGTCGCTCGGCGACAGCTGGCGCGACGCGACATGAACGATATCGGCCGCCCGTGACGGCCCCAGATGGCGCAGCGCCTGAACAACAGTCCCCGCCGCACTGCCCGGCGCGATGAGATGCTTGGGCGAAGCGTGGCGGAGATCAACGATGCGCTTTCCGAGCACCACCCGACGGGATGGACCATCAGTCAGGTATGAACTGCGGGCCGGAACCTGAGTCGATAGACCGAGGACATTTGCCGCGCGCGAGCCCGCAACCTGCACCTGAGAGCCTGTCTCTCTGGCCAGAGCCTGGGCAATGTCATCGGGGGCCGGAGAAAGCGGGCCAAGCTTTGGATGCACCTTAGGGAAATCGTAGAGGCCGCGTGCGAGGCGTCGCAGCCTGCCGGCCTTGGCGAGGCGCGAGAGCGCCTGATCGATCGAGTCCCTCCCCCCGAGGTCAAGGAAATCGTTAGGCGTGAAAACGCTACCGCGCCCGGAGCTGCGGGCTCGCATTACGATTCGAGATGGGACAGATGAAACAGCGGTCTTCATATGTCAGAAAATAGCCTATATTTTTCTGACATGCAAGACTGTGAAAGTCACTCATGAGAAGACGGCGAGGCGCTAGGCCACGTTCATTGAAGGGCCCGTTGGGACACGGAGCGGTCACTTCACTCGGACGTTACTCCGACCCCGTCGGCGGGTCCCGTTCGCGATGTCCGAAATCTGTAGCATTTTTCGGAACACGTTTGGTTCCGTCACCATATCAACGTGGCACGATTGTGTGCGGCCCGGGCGGATGCTAAGCGTCGAGGACCCTCTGGCATGGCCTTGCCAGACAAAGCAGACCCAACGGCCGCGCTTAGTCGCCAGTGCCAGAGCGTTGTCGCTCCCTGCTGGCGGCAGTCTTTCTTGCCACGCGCAACTCCTCGATCGTGGGCTGCCTCCAGATCCCGTGATCAATCTTGGATCCGGGACGCGAGGGCCAAGTTTTCACGAGTTCGGCGAGCGTAGCCGGGCGCCATTGCCCCCAAACGCTGTCGGCCGAGGTTGGGATATCGGCGTAGGAGGTGCGAATGACCTCTGGATCGACCGGCTCGCCATCGCAACCGACGAAAACGACTACCCCATAGGTAGACGTCATCACCGGCCGACCAAGGGGCGGCAGATTCTCCGGATCGAGCGGATAGCGGCGGCGGCGGCGTTCGGTGGCGCGCGCACGTGCGGCCCGTTCTTTTTCCGACCAGCGATTGGCTTCTCGGCGCTTTTTGCGCTCGTCCGGCTCGTTTCGCTTGGCAGCCTCCTCGATGCGACTCCAGTGCAGGCGCAGGGCCTCATATGACCGGTAGGGGACCGTCCACACACGGCGATCGGCATCCCAGGAGGCAAACGGCACCTGCCGCATCTCATCAACGACAGTGCGGGAATAGGGCGTCACCACTTCCAAATGACTATCAAGGCGCCGAAGATATTTCGAGGAAATGGGATCAAAGACAAAGGCGTCGCGGCCTTTGATGTCGGCATGCGTTTCCGTCTGAGAACGCTCCAGTTCGAGCCATCGATCGAAACGCCGCGCCGCGGTTTTGCCCGGGACGAACCACGCCTTCAGATCATCGTTCCAACGGGCGCGCGGAAATGTCTTTCGAAAACGCTCGACCGTCATGCGGTCATACGGAAATGCCGCCGCCGCGCCGGGGCGATCGTTTCCGTTCGAAGTTGGCATGCTATCGCTCATGTTTGACCACGCGTCGCAATCGACAATGGCTTGCTCGACAACGTTTGAACCAGGTGCTCGGTTCTGGGAAACGTCGATGGGCCTTCTCGTCGACACTAATTTGTTCATGGCGCCTCCGTTGGCGCTTGTATCGGGTACGGCCTCCATCCGGAGCTTGGCTTTGGCATCGATGGCATTCGCGCTCGGTGCACGCTTGCCAAGATTGGTCATCAAGATGGGAACGCCATAGTGGCCCGCGCCCGTCGCATGAAGATCGATCCGTCGAGCACGCGGCTCAGACAGGCTGACATCGCCTCACTCCTCGATACCAGCGTCAAGACAATCAGTAGGCTGCTTACTCGCGTGCGCATCCGGCTGACTGAGAGCCTTGGGGCATCAGCCAACGTCAACCTCGTCGGACCGGTTCAGGTTGATCGTTGAGGGATACTATGCAGCTCCCAAGAGCCCGGCATGCGGTCACGGTCATGCCGGGCTCTTCGTATTCCGACTGCTAGGCCTGGACGGATCGCGAACGACACGCCAATTTTCCGGCGGTTGGTCAGCCCAAGCGGGCTATCACTTGTGCCCGAGGGAACGGCTTCGGACCAGTCGCGTCAATGCGTGTCCGGCGATGGCGCGATCGCGCGTCTACCTTCTCTCAGATACCGAACTCAACACCTTCATTGTCCACACTTGCATCTTCCCCGTCTCCCTTCAGCCCAGTCAGAATATCGCCGGCCAGCAGCTTTTCCTTCGACAGCAGCCCTGCGTCCTCGAGCGCCTCGAGATCCGGCAGCTGGCGCAGCGTGTCGAGCCCGAATTGCGACAGAAAATTTTTGGTCGTCACATAGGTATAGGGCGCGCCCGGCTGCGGACTGCGCGGCCCCGAGGCGATGAGGTCCTGCCCCCGCAGCACACCGATCAGGTCGCGCGACACC
>NZ_RZPF01000797.1:0-2738 GCF_004022735.1 Mesorhizobium sp. M7A.F.Ca.AU.001.01.1.1 | reverse complement strand
GCTACATGCAGTCGCATGGCGACTGGCCACGCTCGCTAGTCATCGATCTCTGGGGCTCGGCATCGCTGCGCACCGGCGGCGAGGAGATCGCTCAAGGCCTGGCGCTGATGGGCTGCCGGCCGCAATGGGATTTGGCCACCGGCCGCATCACCGGCATCGAAGTGCTGCCGCCGGCCACGCTCGGAAGGCCACGCGTCGATGTCACATGGCGCATATCAGGCCTGTTCCGCGACATGTTCCCGACCCAGATCGCGCTGATCGATGCCGCAGCCAACGCGGTTGCCGCGCGCGACGAGGACGATTCGGAAAACCCGCTCGCGGCCAAAACCCGCGCCGACGGCAAGATCAGCCCGCGCATCTTCGGCACCTCGCCGGGCACATACGGCGCCGGCGTCGAGGATCTCATGTCCTCCGGCGACTGGGCGGCACGCGACGAAATCGGCCGCGCCTATCTCGACGCTACATCGCACGCCTATGGCGGCGCCGGGGGCGAAGGCATCTCCGCGCCCGGCGCCTTCGAGGGCCGCATCGCCGAAGCCGATCTTCTCGTCCACACCGGCGACGACCCCGGCCGCGACATCCTCGAGGGCTCCGCCGATGTGGCCTTCATCGGCGGCTTTTCCGCAGCACTTGCGGCGCTCGGCAGGAATGCCGACGTCATCGTGCTCGACACCACGGACCCGCAAAAGCCGAAGCCACGCTCGATCAGTGAGGCCGTAGCGCGCGTCGTGCGTGCCCGCGCCGTCAATGCCCGTTTCATCGCTGGCCAGATGCGGCACGGCCCGCGCGGTGCCTCCGAATTCGCCGAAACCGTCGACCGGCTGGTCGGCTTCGCCGAAACCACGCACGCCATTCCGGGAACGCTGATCGAGGCGGTGCATGACGCCTATGTCGGCGATCCCATGGTCCGCGCCTTCATCCTGCGCGAAAACCCCGCCGCCGCAAAAATCATCGCCGAGCGTTTCCTGTCGGCGCGCCGGCGCGGCCTCTGGCATCCCCTGCGCAATTCCATCGACGACGATTTGACGGCCCTGATTGCCGAGGCAGAAGCACTTGGGGTGGCGGCATGAGCGCCTTCTCGCGCCGCGGCGCCTGTCCGGCTTTGTCGGCACCGATGCAAACCGGCGACGGCCTGCTGGTGCGGCTCAACCCGGTTGCTGGGGGAATGTCGCCAGAGTCGTTGATCGGACTAGCCGAATCCGCTTTGCGGCACGGCAATGGCATCATGGAAGTCACCGCGCGCGGCAGTTTGCAGATACGCGGCCTGACGGCGCAAAGTGCTGCGCTGCTGGCGGCGGAGGTCGATGCGCTTGATATCGCGGTTCGCACCGGCGTGCCGGTCGAGACCGGGCCGCTGGCAGGCATTGATCCGCAAGAGATTGCCGATCCCCGGCCGCTGGCTGAACGTATCAGGGCTGCGATCGAAGAAGCTGGGCTCGTACAGCGCCTAAGACCGAAGGTGTCGGTCGTTGTGGACGGCTGCGGGCAACTCGCCATGGATGCGGTCACGGCCGACGTGCGGCTTGCTGCAACGCGCACCGATGCGGGAGTTCGGTGGCGCGTGTCTGTCGCGGGTGACGGGAGGAATGCGAGGCCGCTGGCGTTTGCCGATCAAGGTGCGGCGCGCGATATTGCCGTTGCAGCTCTAAGGATGGTTGCAGAGAAAGGCCGCGAGGCCCACGCAAGGGATTTATCGGAGAGGCAATTAGTGTCTTTGGCGGGTTGGCTGTGCTCGACGAGTTTGCGCGAGGCGCCCCCCTCTGTCCTGCCGGACATCTCCCCCTCAGGCGGGGAGATTGGCAGCTTCGACGCCGGCTTTTCCTTAACAGCACCGGAGATTGGCGAAACCATCGGTGACGGCGTAATCTCCCCCCTAGAGGGGGAGATGTCCGGCAGGACAGAGGGGGGCGCCTCGCGCAAACCTATCGGCCTTTTCCCCTTAGCCGGCCACGCCACCGCCCTCGGCATCGCCCTGCCCTACGGCAGCATGCCGGCCGACAAGATCATCGCCCTCGCGCAAGCCGCCATCGCCCTCGGCACAACCGAAATCCGCCTCGCCCCCGGTCGTGCCTTGCTGTTCCTCGGGCAACCAACCGCCGCCAACCCATCGCTCCAACACACCGCCGCCATCCTCGGCTTCGTCACCGCCCCCGCCGACCCGCGCACGCGCATTGCCGCTTGCCCGGGCATGCCGGCCTGCGCCTCCGGCCGCATCGCCACACGCGACATCGCCGAGACGATCGCCGCTGAAACAGCCGACATCCTCGACTTCACCCTTCACATTTCCGGCTGTGCCAAAGGCTGCGCCCACCCCGGTCCGGCAGCGCTGACGATCGTCGGCGGCGAAAATGGAGCCGGACTTGTCGTGAACGCGACGGCAAAGGCCCTTCCTGCCGGCTACAGGCCGGGCTATGACGCCGCGCGCGGCATCGGCCGCGTCGCGGCGATGATCCGCAGCACACGATATCAAGGTGAAACCGCCGCCGCTTGCCTGACAAGGCTCGGGCCGGCCGGTATCGCCGAGGCCTACCGACAGGCCCAAACTGAAAAACGGAAATGAGCATGGCCGCCTACGACTACATCCATGACGGCACGGCGATCTACGAGCGCTCCTTCGCCATCATCCGCGCCGAGGCCGATCTGTCGCGCTTCTCCGAAGCTGAGGCCGATGTCGCCATTCGCATGATCCATGCCTGCGGCCAGGTCGAAGCTTCAAATCATTTTGTGTTCTCCAAGGA
>NZ_RZPF01000796.1:0-2739 GCF_004022735.1 Mesorhizobium sp. M7A.F.Ca.AU.001.01.1.1 | reverse complement strand
GTCCAGGATGCGGACGGCGTGACCACGACCTGCCGCGATCGGCTGTCGGGTAAGGATTTCACCGTGCGGTCGAAGTTCCTCGTCGGCGCCGACGGCGGCAACTCGCTGGTGGCCGAGCATCTGGGCCTGCCGCTCGACGGTAAGATGGGCGTCGGCGGCTCGATGAACATCCTGTTCAGGGCCGATCTGTCGAAATACGTCGCGCACCGGCCGAGCGTCCTCTACTGGGTCATGCAGCCCGGCGCCGACGTCGGCGGCATCGGCATGGGTCTGGTTCGCATGGTGCGGCCGTGGGATGAGTGGCTGATCGTCTGGGGCTACGACATCAACCAGCCGCCGCCGGAGGTAACGCCGGAACTGGCCACCGAGGTCGCGCGTCAATTGGTCGGAGATTCCGCGCTCGAGATCGAGCTCCTGGGCGCCAACACCTGGACGGTGAACAACTGCTTCGCCACGCACATGCAGAAGGGGCGGGTGTTCATCATGGGCGACGCCGCGCACCGGCATCCGCCCTCGAACGGGCTCGGCTCGAACACATCGATCCAGGATGGGTTCAATCTCGCCTGGAAGCTTGCCAAGGTCGTCAAGGGGCAGGCGGGCATCGGGCTTCTGGATAGCTACTCTGCCGAGCGCGCACCGATCGCGCGCCAGATCGTGACGCGGGCGAACCAGTCCATTGCCGAATTCGGACCGATCTTCGAGGCGCTCGGCATGGATGGCGGCGTCGATCACGACAAGATCCAGAGGAACATGGAGGCCCGCGCCGACGCGACGCCCGCGGCCGAAGCGCAGCGCGAGGCGCTCCGCAAGGCTATCGCCTTCAAGAAGTACGAGTTCGACGCCCATGGCGTCGAGATGAACCAGCGCTATGCGTCCGGCGCGGTGGTGACCGACGGCCAGCGCGAGCCGGCATTCGAGAAGGATCGCGAGCTGCACTATGCGCCAACGACGTGGCCGGGCGCGCGCTTGCCGCATGTCTGGGTGTTCGAGCGCTCGGGCAGGAAGGTCTCGACGCTCGATCTTTGCGGGCATGGCGAGTTCACGCTTTTGACCGGTATTGGCGGCGAGGCGTGGGTCGCCGCGGCGGAGACGGTGGGCGCGGAGCTCGGTCTGCCGATCCGCAGCCATGTGATCGGCCCGCGCCGCACGATCGAGGATCATGCCGGCGACTGGGCCGGCGCGCGGGAGATCCGCGACACCGGCTGCCTGATCGTCCGTCCCGACCACCACGTCGCCTGGCGTTCCGAAACGCTCGCGGCCGATCCGGCGGCCGAACTGCGCCGGGTCTTCAAATCCGTTCTGGCGCGCTGAGGAGGATCGCATGATTGACGAACACGAATCCGGCTATTTCACCGAGGCGAACTCGGCCGAGGTCGTCGTGGCGCGCAACAGGAACGCCAAAGACGAGCGGCTCAAAGAGGTGATGGAGGTCATCACCCGAAAGCTGCACGAGGCGGTGAAGGAGATCGAGCCGACGCAGGAGGAATGGTTCGGCGCGATCATGTTCCTGACGCAGACGGGCCAGATCTGCAACGAATGGCGGCAGGAGTACATCCTGCTGTCGGATGTTCTCGGCGTCTCGATGCTGGTCGATGCGATCAACAACCGCAAGCCGTCGGGTGCCTCGGAATCCACGGTGCTGGGGCCTTTCCACGTCGCCGACGCGCCCGAATTGCCAATGGGATCGAACATCTGCCTCGACCAGAAGGGCGAGCCGATGTTCGTGCATGGCCGCATCCTCAATACCGAGGGTAACCCGATCGCAGGCGCCAAGATCGACGTCTGGCAGGCCAATGACGAGGGTTTCTACGACGTGCAGCAGAAGGGCATCCAGCCCGACTTCAATCTGCGCGGGGTGTTCCGCACCGGTGCGGACGGACGTTACTGGTTCCGCGGCGTGAAGCCCAAATACTACCCGATCCCGGATGACGGTCCGGTCGGCAGGCTGCTGGGCGCGCTAGGCCGCCACCCCAATCGTCCGGCGCATCTCCACTACATCGTCGAGGCCGAGGGCTTCGACGCGCTGACCACGCACATCTTCGATCCGGACGATCCGTACATCGATTCAGATGCCGTCTTCGGCGTGAAGAAAAGCCTGCTCGCCGAATTCCGCAAGGTCGAGGACGCCGAAGCCGCGGCCAGGGTCGAGGTCGCGGCGCCGTTCTACGACGTGGAGTTCGATTTCGTGCTGTCGCGCAAGGGAGGAAACTGATGGCCGCACTTGAGAAGATGTTCGATGTCAGAGGCAAGTCGGTGATCGTCACCGGCGGCGCCAGCGGCATCGGGCAGGCCTATTCCGAGATCATGGCCGAGCACGGGGCGAAGGTCTGCATCTTCGACCTGAACCCTGCCGGGCTGGAGAAGACCGTGGCGGCGATCAGGGCGGCGGGTGGCGATGTCTGGGGCCAGGTCGTCGATGTCGGCGACCGTGCGGCCATGGCGGCCGCCTTCGACAAGGTGGCCGAGAAGGCCGGCTCGATCGACGTCGTGTTCGCCAATGCCGGGATCGACGCCGGGCCGGGCTTCAACACCCCGACGGGCGAAAGGAACCCCGAGGGCGCCATCGAGAACCTGCCCGACGAGCACTGGGACAAGGTGATCGAGATAAACCTGACCTCGGTCTACACCACGATCAAGCATGCCGTGCGGCACATGAAGCCGAATGGCGGCGGCCAGATCATCGTCACGTCGTCCATCGCCTCGCTGATCAACGAGAGCATCGTGGGTACACCCTACATG
>NZ_RZPF01000795.1:0-2743 GCF_004022735.1 Mesorhizobium sp. M7A.F.Ca.AU.001.01.1.1 | reverse complement strand
GTCTACAAGGGCCTGCTCGCCAACAATTTCGCCGACTGGCGTCTGGAAGTGACGGGTCTTGTCGAAAAGCCGCTGTCGCTCAGCCGCGAGCAGCTCCAGAACATGCCAAGCCGCACCCAGATCACCCGCCATGACTGCGTCGAAGGCTGGAGCTGCATAGCCAAATGGACCGGCACGCCGCTGTCGCTGGTGCTGGACCAGGCGGTGGTCAAACCGCAGGCGCGCTATGTCATGTTCCATTGCCTCGACACGATCGACCGCAGCCTGTCGGGCGACATCAAATATTACGGCACCATCGACCTCATCGATGCCCGTCACCCGCAGACGATCCTCGCCTACGGCCTGAACGGCAAGCCGCTGCCGGTCGAGAACGGCGCGCCGCTGCGGGTTCGCGTCGAGCGCCAGCTCGGCTACAAGATGCCGAAATATCTCTACAAGATCGAACTGGTCGACGGCTTTGCCGATGTCGGCGGTGGCAGGGGCGGCTATTGGGAAGACAATGGCTATGACTGGTACGGCGGGATCTGAGCTGCACACCGCAAATCCGGCGCTGAAGATGCTAGCCTAGCGAGCGGCGAAACAGCTCGCCTTTTCCGGCAATCTGCTCGCCAATGCCGCCAAGCCGCAGCATATGCCAGGCAAGTGCATGGTTGCTGGAGGTGACCGGTTTCCCCAACTCCTTCTCGACCTCCTCGATGATGCGGGCAACGCGCATGCTGGTGCAGGAAACGAACACCGCATCACAGTCGCTCGACGCACCGATTTCCAAGATGGCCTGCTTGACCGATGCCGGCGTGATGCGTGCAACGACATTGTCGTCCGCCTCGTTGAAGGAGCCCATGACCGGAATATCCATCCCCCGCGCCATCAGCGATGCCCGCAGCGAATGATTGATTTTCGCCAAGTAAGGGGTGAGCAGCGCGATCCTCGAGACCCCCAGGGCCTTCAGCGCGGCGCGTGCCGCGGTCACCGGATTGGTCACCTGCACACCAGGCAGCACCTCGTGAACGCGCTCGGCAACCTTATCCTCGCCGATGACCAGCGCTCCCGACGTGCAGGCAAAGCCGATCACATCGAACTTGACGTCGGGCAAGAGTCCCACCGTTGCCGGGATTACCGCCGACATTTTCATCAGGTTTTCCGGTGTGATCTCGACATCGCTGTAGAGCCGCGCCTCGTACAGCGCGATGTCGCGCGCGGGCAGCGCATACCGGAATTCATCCTCGATGGTCTGGTCGGTCCGCAGCACGAGCAGGCCGAGATTGGCGCGCGTGCCGATACCGTCATCGGTCTTGAAGGGAATGTGTTCCTTGTCGAGGACAAGCGTGTCGTCGGCGCGGCTAACCGGGGCGTCCATGGCGCAGTCCCCTCCCTGATGCCAATCAGAATTGTCGACAATAGAAACGGCGATATTGCCGAAACTGTCAAGGGCTCTGTGCAGATCCTGGGAACCGGTAAACGCCTGAATTTTGCGCTTGCGCGGATCGCTTGTCCGTCGCCGACCCATTCACCGTTGACAGGGATCGGCGTCTTCCTATTGAATTGTCGACAATAGGAACACAGCCCTTCGGGACAGCAATGCGCGTATTGATCTTGGGCGGCGGCGTGGTCGGGATCACCACCACTTATCAGTTGCAAAAGGACGGCCACGCGGTCACTGTTCTCGAGCAGGCACCGCAGGTGGCCGAGGGCGCGAGCTGGGCAAATGCAGGCATGATCGCGCCCGGTCACTCCTTCGTCTGGTCATCACCAGCCGCGCCAAAAATCCTGCTGAAGTCGCTGTTCCTGAAAGACCAGGCGCTTCGCTTCAAACTTTCCGCCGACCCGCATCTCTACAGCTGGTCGCTGCGCTTCCTCAGGGAATGCACGGCCGCCAAAGCGCGTCGCAACACCCTCCTCAAACATCGGCTTGCGGTCCATTCCCAATCGGTCCTGCAGGCGGTCGTCAGGGAGGAATCGATCCAATACGACAGGACCTCGGCCGGCATCCTTTACTTCCACCGCAGCCGTCAGGCGCTCGACAAGGGCGTCGCCAACATGCGCCTGCTGGAGGCCGACGGCCAGGAGATCCGCATTGTCGACGCACAGGAAATCATTGACCGCGAGCCGGCGCTGGCTTCGTCGCGCGGCAGCATTGCCGGCGGCATAATGTGTCCAACCGATGAAACCGGCGACGCCGCCAAGTTCACGCGCGCGCTGGCGGCCATCGTCGAAACGAGGGGCGGCAAGATCCTGACAAGCACGAGGATCGTCGGGATCGAACGCAGGAATGACGCGATCATCCGGGTCGTCACCGACAAGGGAGAATTTCTGGCCGACACCTACGTTCTGTGTCTCGGCGCCGAAAGCCCGATCCTCGCCCGCAAGATCGGCCTTGGTTTGCCGATCTATCCGGTCAAAGGATATTCCCTGACCATTCCCATCGTCGACCCGGCGCTGGCTCCAAAACTCCCCGTCATCGATGAGCACAATCTCGTTGCCATCACGCCGATGGGCGATCGCATCCGCGTCACCGCCACCGCGGAATTCGCGGGCTATGATCGCAGCCACAAGCCTTCGGATTTCGCCTTCATGAAGCGCGTCACGCAGGACCTGTTCCCGCGCGGTATCGCCTATGATCGCGCCGAAATGCGGGCCTGCCTGAGACCCATGACGCCCGACAATCTGCCGATCCTCGGCCTGCGCAACATCAAGAACCTCTGGCTGAACACCGGCCACGGCCATATTGGATGGACGATGGCGC
>NZ_RZPF01000794.1:0-2748 GCF_004022735.1 Mesorhizobium sp. M7A.F.Ca.AU.001.01.1.1 | reverse complement strand
GGCCAATGATCACGGAGTGCGGAATGCCCAAAGTCCGATTGGTATAGACATCAAGCAATTGCTCATCCTCGATCGAGACAGGAGCGCCACGTGTAAAAAGCAGCACGATGCCGCGATAGACCACCATCGCTCCCATGGTTGCGATGAAGGACGGCACCTTGCCTTTGGCCAGGAGAACACCGTTGATCAATCCGGCAACAGCACCGACGGCAATGGCGGGAATGATCGCCGCGGCGCCAAGGCTGTCAGCTGTCAATGCGGCTGCCAATGCCGCGAGTGCAACAATTGAACCGACCGAAAGATCGATTGAACCGGCCATGATGACGAAGGTCATGCCGAGCGCAGCAACCAGCAGCACCGTGCCCTGTTGAAGCACGATGAGAAGGTTGCTGAAGGTCAGGAAGCGTGGCGAGGCCATCGAGAAGATCACAATGAGCAGGACGAGCATGGCAAGCGGAAAGCCGCGTTTGACGACTTCGAACTTGGCATTGACGCCGGGTTCCCTGGTTGCGTTCGGTGTCTTGGTGGCGATCGAGGTCACGTTCGTTTCCATGGTCAGGCCATATGTCCAATAATGTCATGCTCGGTGGCATCGGCTGCCGTCTCGATGCGATGCGTAATTTGTCCTTGCCGGAGCACCAGCAAGCGGTCCGACATACCGATCAGTTCGGGCATGTCTTCTGATGACAGGATCACGGCGAGGCCCTGCGCCGCCTTCTGCCTGACGAGGCGATAGATTTCCGTTCGGGCGCCGATATCGACCCCGCGTGTAGGATTGTTGAGCAGGAGCAAGCGCGGCTGGACAGCCAGGCATTTGCCGATCACCACCTTTTGCAAATTACCGCCCGAGAGCGAACGGCAGGACGAATCGACGCTTTGTGTCTTGATGCCGATCTGGGCGATCAGGTCACCCGCGATAGCAGTGGCAGCGGCGCGATCAAAGAACGGCCCATGATGCGGCGGGCGGGCCATCACCAGATTGTCGAGGATACTGAAGTCGGCGATCAGGCCCTCATTGTGACGGTCACCCGGCAGGTAGGCGACGCCCTGTCCCCAGGCGAAAGTCGGACTCGACGGCGCATAAGAACCACCCGCAAGCTTCATCGAGCCACCACGCAAGGGCAAGTCGCCGCAAATGGCTGCGAACAGCGCCTCGGCGCCAGCGCCCTTCAATCCGGCAAGGCCGAGGATTTCGCCGGCATGCACATCCAGGCTGACGCCGCCGAGTTCTCGCCCAACGGCGACCTCGGAGGCTTCGAAGACAACAGGCTTGCCTGGATCTCCCGGCGGCCGCGGCGGATAGATGCTTCTGGCGAGCTCGCGCCCCACCATGCGGCGATGAATTTCATTCGGCTCGATCTCGGTCGTGCGATAGGTTCCGACATATTGCCCGTCTTTCAGGATCGTCAATTCATCCGCGACCGCAAGCACCTCGTCGAGATGATGAGACACGAAGGCGACGGTCATCCCCTGCCCCTTGAGTTCGCTGATGACGCGAAGGACAGCCTGAACCTCTCGATGATCGAGATAGGCGGTGGATTCGTCCAGAAGCAGGATTTTCGGATTTGTAGACAGCGCTCGAGCGATCTCGATGCATTTCAGCTCGCCGAGATTGAGGCGGCCTGTATCGGCAGAGACTGATATTTGCGCGCCGATCCGTTCCAGGATCGCTTGCGACGCGGCTTCCATACGTCTGCGATCGATAAAGCCGAGGGGGCCGGCGAACTGCCGCAGGCGATCGATGAAGATGTTTTCGGCAACAGTCAGCGAACGGTTGATCGTGATTTCCTGGTATACAAGCGATACGCCAAGGGCCGCCGCACCGATGACGCTTGGTGGTGCATAGCTTGCGTCATCCAACGTCATGACGCCGCTGTCAGGCCGCTCTGCGCCCGCAAGCATACGCAAGGTCGTCGATTTGCCGGCCCCGTTTTCGCCGACGATGGCGTGAACCATGCCGGGCCGAAGCACTACGGATACGCCGACCACGGCACGTGTCTGGCCGTAGCTTTTGCGCAGGTCGCTCGCAGCAAGTGTCATCATTGACTACGCCCAAATGCCAGGCAGGGCCTGCCTGCAACCGTGGGATTGCGGGCAGGTCCAATCGGACGTTCAGTTGCTATACTGCATCTCGAACACGGCCGGCTTGGCGTCCTTGTTGTAGAAGCGCGAGTGCTGCCGGAAATCATATGTCGGCACGCCGCCGGGAAAGTCCTTCTCGAACTGCGCAACGCGATCCTTGGTCAGCGGCAGCAGCTTCAGCTTGACATTGTCGGCGCCGGCGGGAACCGGAATACCCTTGATCTGATCGAAAAGGGCGACAAGGGCGAAGCCGCCCTGAAGCCAATGACCGCCAATATCGAAAAGCAGGTCGCCGGACTTTACCGCATCGACATTCTCGGGGTTGAGATCCATTCCGACGACCATAACGTCCTTGCCGGGCGCTTTCCCATGGTTCTTGAGCGCAGCCATCACGCCGGTCGCGGTGCCGCCATTCGCGGCCCAGACGCCGGTGATGTCCGGGTTGCCCTGGAAGAGGGATTCAAATGCGGTCTGTGACGTATCACGGACGAAATTGCCATCGACTTCGCCGGCGACGCGCACATCGGGCGCTTCCTTGAGAGCGTCTTCCAGCCCCTTGCGGCGATCAATGGCGACCGAGGTGCCGGCGGTGCCGTTCACCACGCCGATCACTTTCTTGCCATCAGGCCCCGGCTTGATGGCGGCGAACAGCGCCTTGGCCATTTG
>NZ_RZPF01000793.1:0-2751 GCF_004022735.1 Mesorhizobium sp. M7A.F.Ca.AU.001.01.1.1 | reverse complement strand
ACACCGTCGCATCCTTGTGCGCCATCATCTTCTTCAGGTTCAATTTCGGCGCCGATGTCTCGACGCCGAGCGTGTCGAAGGAGTGGCCGGCCTCGGCGAACATCTCGGAGGCATGGAGCAGCGCCTTGGACGGGATGCAGCCGATGTTCAGGCAGGTGCCGCCGAAGGTCGCGTTCTTCTCGACCACCGCAACCCTGAGCCCGAGCTGCGCCGCCTTGATGGCGCAGACATAGCCGCCGGGTCCCGATCCGATGATAACGACGTCATAAGCCATGATACTGTCCTTCTGTTTTGAGCATGATGCCGAAAAGTGTGACGCGGTTTTCGGATAACATCATGCTCGATCTGCTTGAGAGCGCTCAGCGGCCGCCGCTTACATTCAGGATCGCGCCCGTCGTATAGGACGCGGCGTCGGAGAGAAGATAGAGAACCGCGCCCGCGACTTCATCCACTGTACCGGCTCTTTTCATCGGCAGCAGATCGCGGAACCGCTCCACCCGGTCCGGCTGCCCGCCGGAGGCGTGGATGTCCGTGTCGATGATGCCCGGCCGCACCGCATTGACGCGGATGCCTTCTAGCGCCACCTCACGGGCGAGCCCGACGGTGAAGGTGTCGATGGCGCCCTTGGAGGCGGCATAATCGACATATTCGCCCGGCGAGCCCAATGTCGCCGCGGCCGACGAGATGTTGACGATGGATCCGCCCGACCCGCCATGACGGGTCGACATGCGCTTCACCGCCTCGCGGGCGCAGAGGAACGAGCCGACGACATTGATGCGCATCATGCGCTCCAGCCGCGAAACATCCATCTCGTCGACGCGCGCCTTGACGTCGACGATGCCGGCATTGTTGACGAAGGCATCGAGCCGTCCATAGGCGCGGTCGACGGCCTCGAACATGGCCACGATATCGGACTCCTTGCCGACATCGCCCTTGACCGCGAAAGCCTCGCCGCCGGCGGCCTCGATCTCGGCGACCAGCGCCTTGGCGGCCTCCTGGTTCGAAGCGTAGTTGACCGCGACCCGGTAGCCGGCCTTCGATCCGAGCCGGCAGATCGCGGCGCCGATGCCGCGGCTGCCGCCGGTGACCAGCAGCACCTTTTGCGTCCCGCTCATTCCTGGCATCCCTTCAAGGCAAACACATCCCACGGCACTTTCGAAAATCCGCTGCCGCCATAGGCGCTGGATTGGCGCAACGCCGACCCGAGGTCCGGCAGGATCAGCGTCTTCGGCGCTTCGACGCCTTCAGCCGGCAGCAGTCCGATGTTGCCCTTTTCATCCGCCGTGTAGATGACGCCGTGCCAGGGCGTGCAGGCGGCAAGCTCCTCGCCGGTGACGTCGCCCTCGGGGCATTTGTGCATCAGCGCACCGTTCGGCCGCGATACGCCTTCATTCCACATGACGATGCCGTTGAGCACCACATCATTGTCGAGAATCATGCGGAAGGTGTTGGTGACGGTCGCCGAGGTGCCGGTCGGCGTGAAGTCGATCTCGCTGCCGCTCTGTGTATCGCCATAGACAGCGAGCTCGATCGGACAGGCGGCGTGAGCGCCGGCAGCGGCCAGCACCATGCCGGCCGCGATCGATGCGATCGAAAGCACCTTGGAAAGGCTAAGGGAACGGGTCGTCATTCTGCCGCGCAGATCCCTTCCTCCGGCACACATTCCAACAGCCGGATCAGCACCAGACCTCAGAGATCAAGCACCAGCCGTTCCGGATCCTCCAGGCTTTCCTTGACGCGGACCAGGAAGGTCACCGCTTCCTTGCCGTCGACGATGCGGTGATCGTAGCTGAGCGCCAGGTACATCATCGGCCGGATCACGATCTGGCCGCCCACTACGACCGGCCGGTCCTGGATCTTGTGCATGCCCAGAATGCCCGACTGCGGCGCGTTTAGGATCGGCGTCGACATCAGCGACCCGTAGACGCCACCGTTGGAAATCGTAAACGTGCCGCCCTGCATGTCGGCGACCGACAGCTTGCCGTCGCGCGCGGCGATGCCCAGCCGGCCGATGTCCTTCTCGATCTCGGCGATCGACATCTGGTCGGCATCGCGCACCACCGGCACGACAAGGCCCTTTTCGGTGCCCACGGCGACGCCGATATGGGCATAGTTCTTGAAGATGATGTCGGTGCCGTCGATCTCGGCATTGACCGAGGGGATTTCCTTCAGGGCGTGGGTGACGGCTTTGGTGAAGAAGCCCATGAAGCCGAGCTTCACGCCGTGCTTCTTCTCGAACACGTCCTTGTACTTGGTGCGCAGCGCCATCACCGCTGACATGTCGACCTCGTTGAAGGTGGTCAGCATGGCTGCGGTCGACTGCGCTTCCTTGAGGCGGCGCGCGATGGTCTGGCGCAATTTGGTCATGCGCACGCGCTCCTCGCGCGATGCATCGTCGCCCGCGGACGGCGCCCGCACGGCAACCGGTGCCGGTGCTGCTTTCGGTGTCTCGGCCGGCTGCGACGGCGCGCCCTTGGAGATGGCGTCGAGCACGTCACCTTTCAGCACCTGGCCGCGCTTTCCCGAACCGGAGATCTGGTCGACCGAGAGATTGCTTTCGGCGATCAGTTTCGCCGCGGCCGGTGCCGGTGGCATGGTGCGCGGCTCGACCGGGCCGGCATCGCCGGCGATCTTGGCGGTCTCGGCCGCGGCCTGCTTGCCGGTCGATGCCGCATCCGGCGACGAGGCCTGCGACACCGCTTGCGGCTTCGTGGCGGGAGCCGCGCCGCCTGCCGAAATCGACCCCAGCAG
>NZ_RZPF01000792.1:0-2756 GCF_004022735.1 Mesorhizobium sp. M7A.F.Ca.AU.001.01.1.1 | reverse complement strand
ACAGGCCCAGGATGGTGCCGACGACGCTGCCCTTGCCGCCCATCAGCGAGGCGCCGCCGAACCCATCCTCGGCAATCTCTGGGAGCTCGACGCCATCGCGGCTGCCGCCATCGGCGGCGCCTCGCTGATGGGCGGCAAGGGCAGCGTCGTCGGCACCATCCTGGGCGCCGTCATCCTCGGCGCCATGCGCAACGGTTTGACGCTGATGAACGTCCAGTCCTTCTATCAGCTTCTGGCAACTGGTCTTATAATCCTCGCCGCGATGCTTATCGATCGCGTGACGAGGGGGCGTGGATGACCTTGAGCGGGCTGGACCTGAAAGCGGTAGGACCGCGCATCCGCATGATGATGCCGCATCTCACTCCGCTGGAGGCGAAGGTGGTGGAAACCGTCTTCGGCCGGCGCGGCTTCGACGAGAGCATTCCGCTGAAGCAGATCGCCGAGGAATCCGGCGTGTCCGAGGCGATGGTGGTCAAGATCGCCAAGAAGCTCGGCTTTTCCGGCTATCGCGACTTCCGCACCGCCGTCTATGAGTACAGTCGCCTGCCGACCGCCGAGATGCACCAGGAACTGTCATCCGACGACAGTTCGGCCGAGATCGTGCAAAAAGTGTTCCGCACCTCCATCCAGGCGCTGGAGGAGACGCTGGCGATCCTCGACATCGAGGATTTCGACCGCGCCGCCGAGCTGCTCTTCCGTGCCAAGAACCGGGATTTCTATGGCGTCGGCGGCTCGGCGCAGATCGCGCGCGACGTTTCGCACAAATTCCTGCGCATCGGCATCCGCGCATCCGTCTACGACGATTCGCACATGATGCTGATGTCGGCCTCGCTGCTCGGCGGCGACGACATCGCCGTCGGCTTCTCGCATTCGGGCAACACGTCGGCCGTTATCGACGCCATTCAGTTGGCCCGCAAGAACGGTGCCCGCACGCTGGCCATCACCAATTACGACAACTCGCCCCTGGCCGCCGTCGCCGATATCGTTCTGTGCTCGACCGCGCAGGGTTCGCCGCTGATGGGCGAGAACGCAGCGGCCCGCATTGCCCAGCTCAACATTCTCGACGCGTTGTTCGTCGCGGTGGCGCAGCGCGACTATCAGGCGGCGGAGCGAAATCTCGGCCGCACTATGTCGGCGGTGACATCGAAACGAAAAGACCGGGGCTCATGACGACAACGCCGCTGGTGACCGTGTTCGGCAGCCTGCATTACGACATTATGGTCGACGCGCCCGACCGCCCGCGCAAGGGCGAGACGGTGACCGGCCATGCCTGGCACCCCAAATGCGGTGGCAAGGGCGGCAACCAGGCCGTCTCGGCGGCGCGAGCCGGTGTGTATGCGGCGATGATCGGCGCCGTCGGCGACGATGATTTCGGGCGGGCGTTGCTGGCCAATCTCGATCGCGCCAAGGTCGACCGCCGCTTCGTGCGGGTGGCCGCTGGCGCCGGCTCCGGCATGAGCGTGGCGATCTTCGACCAAGGCGGCGACTATGGCGCGGTGATCGTCTCGGGCAGCAATCTGGCACTGGGCCATGCCGACAGTGCCTCTGCTTCCGATGTGGTGGGACAGACGGCGGTGCTCCTGCTGCAGAACGAAGTGCCGGAAGCCGCCAACATTGCCGCCGCACGCGCAGTCAAGGCACGGGGCAGCCGCGTCGTGCTCAACGCGGCCCCCGCGCGCAAACTCTCCGAGGAGTTGATCGCCCTGGTCGACATATTGGTGGTCAACGCCATCGAGGCGGAATTCCTGGCTGGCACGGCAGTGGTCGAGACACTCGACGGGGCCGCGCAAGCCGCACGGCTATTGGCCGATCTCTATCCCGTGGCGATCGTCACGGCGGGCGGCGAAGGCGTCGCCTGTTGCGACCGGAGCGGCGAGGCCTTTGCGCTGTCCGCCATCCCGGTCAAGGTCGCCAGCACGCATGGCGCCGGCGATGAATTCGTTGGCGCGCTGGCCGCGGGACTTGCCCGTGGGCAGACCATGCGGGCGGCCATCACCGCCGCCAACGCGGCTTCGGCCTTGCTGGTCTCGACGCCAGAGGCCGAGCGCGACGGCATCTGACCGGCTGGTTTCCGTCTTGCCAGACCGCAGCAGCGGCCGCCTATCCTTGCGGCCTCGCGCGAATTCCGCTAAGGCGCGCCTTTGTCGCCGGGGAACACGGACTTGGACGATCAACGCGCCGACGTCGCCATCATCATGGGCAGCCAGTCCGACTGGGCGACGATGCGCCATGCCGCCGAAACGCTGGAAGCACTTGGCATCCCGCACAAGCGGCTCATCATCTCCGCGCATCGTACACCGGACCGGCTCTATGATTTCGCCAAGGGCGCCAAGGCGGCCGGTTACCAGGTGATCATCGCCGGCGCCGGCGGTGCAGCACACCTGCCCGGCATGACGGCGGCGATGACGCCATTGCCGGTGTTCGGCGTGCCGGTGGAATCGAAAGCGCTTTCCGGGCAGGATTCGCTGCTGTCCATCGTCCAGATGCCAGCCGGCATTCCCGTTGGAACGCTGGCCATAGGCAAGGCTGGGGCCGCCAACGCAGCCCTTTTGGCCGCCGCCGTGCTGGCCCTGAACGATGACAGCCTTGCCGTCCGTCTGGATGCCTGGCGCGCCGCGCAGACTGCCAAGGTCGCGGCTGAACCGACGGATACGCCGTGAGCCTGCCCGCCGGATCGACCATCGGTATCATTGGCGGCGGCCAGCTCGGCCGCATGCTGGCTGTTGCTGCCGCCCGTCTCGGCTACCGCACCGTGG
>NZ_RZPF01000791.1:0-2768 GCF_004022735.1 Mesorhizobium sp. M7A.F.Ca.AU.001.01.1.1 | reverse complement strand
CGATGACGAGGACGACGATTTCGACGGCAAGCTCAATCGCATGATCATGGTTGTCGATGATGCCGGCCGCTGCATAGGCTGCGGAGCCTGCGGCCGCGTCTGCCCCAAGAACTGCCAGACGCATGTTCCGGCCGACGAGCTCGCAACATGATCTGGCGAAAACCAGGGGAGCGGCGTGCACTTCATCTTTTTGTCGGCTCGTGGGGCTGGTCCTGTGCAGCAATGCGTCGATGGTTTACTTCGCTTTGGATTCGCTCCGTGTGGCAGTCGTCACGACGCTGGCCTGTTCGCTGCTGCTTCAGGCCGGCTACTTCGGCCGCGTGCTCTTTCTGATCTGGCAGTCCTCTAGCCGCGCTCGTGGAACTCGCCACAGGGGCCAGCATGCCGATGGTTACAGGAAAGCTCGGGTACCAGTCGTCTGACTCTGATCAACTGCGGAATGCAATTTTCAGCTGTGTCCCGGCTTGGTCGAATGCCCAGCATGTGCTGCTGCTTTGATGCGCGGATGACAGGATCAGTGCTCAGACCCACACCAATTTTGGTCACCCTCTGATGACTGAGCTGATCGTATAGGGAATCTGTGTTCGGCTAACACGCGACCATACCCCTGGGCTGACCGGTGCGTAGCAGGTTCAGGTACTTTTTTGCTGGAGATAGCATGCTGGAAAAATTCGAACGTTATCCGCTCACCTTTGGACCCACGCCGATCGAGAGGCTCGACCGCCTCGGCAAGCATCTGGGCGACAAGGTGGAAATCTACGTCAAACGCGAGGACTGCAACTCCGGTCTCGCGTTCGGCGGAAACAAGCTGCGCAAGCTCGAATACATTGTGCCCGACGCGATCGCGTCAGATGCCGATACGCTCGTCACAATCGGTGGCGTGCAGTCCAACCATACGCGCATGGTCGCTGCGGTCGCCGCCAAGATCGGCATGAAATGCCTCCTGGTCCAGGAGAGCTGGGTCCCACATGATGATGCTGTCTACGACCGGGTCGGCAATATCCTCTTGAGCCGCATCATGGGGGCAGAGGTGCGCCTGGTTGACGAGGGCTTTGACATCGGCATCCGCCGCAGCTGGGAAAAGGCACTTTATGAAGTCAAGGCAAGGGGCGGCAGGCCATATGCGATACCTGCCGGCGCCTCTGTCCACAAATACGGCGGCCTGGGCTATGTGGGGTTCGCTGAGGAGGTGCGTGCCCAGGAAGAGCAGCTTGGGTTTGCCTTCGACTATATCGTCGTCTGTACGGTGACTGGTTCAACCCACGGCGGCATGCTCGTCGGGTTCGCCAAGGATGGTCGACAGCGCAACGTGATCGGTATCGATGCCTCCGCCATGCCCGCCAAGACCAAGGCGCAGGTGCTTGGCATCGCCCAAAATACAGCGAAGCTCGTCCACCTCGGAGCGGAAATTGTCGAGGCAGACGTGGTGTTGTTCATGGACTACGCGTACCCGGGTTATGGCGTTCCATCGGAGGAAACCAAAGAGGCAATCCGTTTGTGCGCGCGGCTCGAGGGCATGATTACGGACCCCGTTTACGAGGGCAAATCGATGCAAGGGATGATCGACCTCGTCCAGAGGGGCTTCTTTCCACAGGGATCGAGGGTCCTCTACGCACATCTAGGCGGCGCACCGGCGATCAACGGGTACGGCTACACCTTTCGCAACGGCTGACGTTCGGCAGTCTGCGATTCCGCGGTCGCGCTCGAACGTGGGTAGGTAGCGTCGTTCGAGCGCTTGGCTGGAGAAGTGGAGGCAGCGACGGGCATCCACTAATTGGTACCATTACGTGCTGTCGGTGCTCAACGCCACGCGCATTGAGCGCATGCCGCCGTTGGCAACCGCGAGGCGAATTTTGACTCCGGGGCAAGAATCCACACGCGGCGGTGGCGGCACGAGGACCAAGCCGGCGAGTTCGCGCTTTCGAACTGGCGCCAAACTGCCACTGCTCGAGGGCCGAGGCCAGTCTAATCACAGGCGAGCCGTCCAAGCTCTCAAGAGTGATAGGGCGAAACCCGACAGCGGCAGAAGACATGTCGGGTTCACGACAATCGGCCGCATTTGGCCTCGTGGAGAATTTCAAAGCATTTCCCGCCGCTTACCGGAGCTGAGGGAATTGGCACCTCCGTTGCAGCTTGATGTGCGGCAACACGGTGAGAGCTTCGCTGAAGCAAGCCAGAGGGAGCGATGCCCTCGAGACCGTGTCCGATTTTGACTGGAAAATATTCCGCGACAAAAGAGACGAAAGGTGTGGAATGACTTTGGACACCAAGATGGAACTGCGTATGGGGTCCCCGGCTCCTGCGATCAAAGTGGAGAACTGGCTGCGTGGCGAGCCCCTCACGAACTTTCGGCCCGGCAAGGTCTACCTCGTTGAGTTTTGGGCGACTTGGTGCGGACCATGTGTCGACGCCATGCCCCATTTGATCGAACTGCAGGAGAAATATGAAGGCAGCGGATTTGAGGCGGTCGGAGTTGCCGCCTGCGAACAGGGTCCTACCGCAGACGAGGCGCGGACCAACGTGGATGCCTGGCTGACCGAGGAGTTCCCGAATCTGAATTATCGTATCGGGTTCGATTACATTGGCGAAATGAACAAGCTCTGGATGGATCCCAGCTCTTCGATTGGGATTCCCACCTCGTTCGTGGTCGACCGCGACGGCCACATCGCTTTTATCGGCCACCCGGCGGAACTCGATGACGTTTTGCCGAAAGTCCTTAACGGCAGCTGGCGCAGCAGCTATGAAGCGAAAGCCGCCGATGCAAAGCG
>NZ_RZPF01000078.1:0-13121 GCF_004022735.1 Mesorhizobium sp. M7A.F.Ca.AU.001.01.1.1 | reverse complement strand
TCCCTCGATCGTGTTGCCAATCAGCACGCCCACC
The DNA here is from genome assembly GCF_004022735.1 of Mesorhizobium sp. M7A.F.Ca.AU.001.01.1.1. Lineage (NCBI taxonomy): Bacteria > Pseudomonadati > Pseudomonadota > Alphaproteobacteria > Hyphomicrobiales > Phyllobacteriaceae > Mesorhizobium > Mesorhizobium sp. M7A.F.Ca.AU.001.01.1.1. Next base: position 13,087 of record NZ_RZPF01000078.1, on the reverse strand, counting down.
AGCACGGACCATAGCAGCCAACGCGGATAGAGGTCCGATATGACCTGGAAAAGCCCGCGACCCGAAACCTGGCCAAGTTTGGATGAAAGGTAGACGACGAGATACATCATCGGCAGCGTGACAGGTGCCGTCCACAGCAGGTCGGGGCCGAACCGCGCTCCGGCGCTGGCGTAGGTACCGATGGCCGAGCAGTCGTCATCGGCCGCGCCGGTGATCAGGCCAAGCCCAAGAGCCCGAACGACGTCGCCCCCTTTTCGCCTGCTTTCCCTTTGGCCAGCATTCTCAGGCGGCTTGTTCATTGAAGGCGCGTCTTTACCGAGGCCACGCAAGAAATCATGACGAACATTCCAATCGGATGGCGATGAAGCGTTGCAGCTGCATTGAGATCGAGGTTCGAACCTCCGGTCAGGTTTTTTGTTCCTGGACACGGTCCCGGCCCGCAACGGCGGCGGAGCCGAACGTCAAAGCGAATGCTCCGTCCCCCTGAAGAAGACAATGCTTGTGTCGAAGCCAATCCTTCAGGCGACGTGGCAAGCTATTTCTTCAAGTCAGCGGCTCGTACTGCCGCCGATCACCATCCGCACGCCGAGGCCGATAATGAGACAGCCGGCGAGCCGCTGCTGCCAAAGCCTTGCGCGAGGGTGCCGCATGACCCATGCGCCGACCGCGCCCGATGCCAAGGCGTAGGCTCCCAGCACCAGCACACCGGTTATCTTCTGTGTTGCGCCAAGCAGCACCAGTTGCAACGTGACGGAGCCCCTATGCGGGTCGACAAATTGCGGCAGGAACGCAACCATGAACATCAAAGGCTAGGGATTGCTCAGATTGGCGATCATTCCTTCCCGGGCGGCGGCGAGCGGCCGCAGGGCCTTGATGTCACCTGTGGGAATGGTTGCCGAGGCTGAAAGCAGCAGCCGGAAACCCAGCCACATGATATAGGCCGCCCCGGCCCATCGAAGCAGATTGAACGCCACCGGCGAGGCGTGGACAAGCGAAGACAGGCCGAATGCAATCAGCGGAAGCTGCACCAGTCCGGCGCCCAGCGTCATGCCGAGTACCGTGAACAACGCCACGCCGCGCCCGTGTCCGATGCCGCGGGCCATCACCAGCATGCTGTCGGGGCCTGGCGGCACCTGCATCAGAATGACGGTTCCGACAAAAGCTGTCCACAATGAGAGGTCGATGGGCATCTCCTTTCGCGCCGCCGATGACATCAAAGCGGCCAGCCGTCACCGGGTTCCGGCGGCAAATGAAAATGTCCATCGTGAAGAACCTCCATGAACCCGTCAGATGGAACGCGGTGCAGTCCTGGAAGTTGAAAAGCCGGAGCCGTTCCTGAACCGGTTTTGGAGGCCTGATCCGTGCATGAACCGATAAACGCCTTCCCGCTCCCGCTGGATACGTCTCCGATGGAGGCCAGGCTTGCCGATGCAATCCCAAGGGATGGGAACCGCTGGCAGTACGAGCCTAAATGGGACGGATTCCGCTGCCTTGCTTTCAAGAGCGACGACACCGTTGACCTGCGCGCCAAATCCGGCAAGCCGCTCGGCCGCTATTTTCCGGAAATCACGGAGATCCTGCGTGACCTCAAGCGCGGGCATTTCGTCATCGACGGCGAGATTGTCATCGAGGTGGACGGTGAGCTTTCCTTCGAGGCGCTGCAGATGCGTCTTCACCCGGCACAAAGCAGAATCCGCAAACTGAGTTCGCAGACGCCTGCCAGTCTGATCCTCTTCGACATGCTTGCCAGGCCGGGCGGCGAGGTCATCACCGGCAAACCACTTGTCGAAAGGCGGCGAGCGATCGAGGACTTCGTGACCTCCTCGAACAGTCCGGATCTTCGCCTGTCGAAGTGCACTTATGATGCAGCGACGGCGGCTCGATGGCTGAACGGGGCCGGCCATGCATCGACCGACGGCATCGTGGCCAAAGTGCTCGACGAGCATTATCTGTGCGGCGAACGTGCGATGGTGAAGGTAAAGCCGAGGCGCACCGCCGATTGCGTTGTCGGCGGTTTCCGCTATCTCGCGGGTAGCCGTGAGGTCGGCTCACTGCTCCTCGGCCTCTACAATGACGACGGCAAGCTCGATCACGTCGGCTTCACGTCGACCATCGCCAGGACCGACAGAGGAGCGCTCACGCGCCGGCTGGAAGGGCTGCGGTCAGAGCCCGGATTCACCGGCAAGGCGCCCGGCGGCCCGAGCCGCTGGAGCACGGAGCGCAGCGGACAATGGGAGCCTTTGGAACCTGAACTGGTGGTGGAGGTCCGCTTCGACCACGTCACCGGCAATCGGTTTCGCCATGGCACCAAACTGCTGCGCTGGCGCCCCGACAAGGCGCCACGGCAATGCACGTTCGAGCAGATCGAATAAACCGCCCCAGGAAGATCGCCCCAGAAACCTGTCACGATTTATTGCGACGAAGGAACCAACTCGGGATTCACCGGTTCGGACACCATCCACCCGGAGCTACCCTGACATGCCGAATGCAGCAGAAATTCTGATCGACACACTCGTCGCCTGGGACGTGGAGGTGGTGTTCGGCTTGCCGGGAGACGGCATAAACGGGGTCATGGAAGCGTTGCGGACGCGGCGCGACAAAATTGCCTTCGTTCAGGTCCGGCATGAAGAGTCGGCTGCCTTCATGGCATGTGCATATGCCAAGTGGACAGGAAAGCTGGGCGTGTGCCTTGCGACGTCCGGCCCCGGCGGAACACATCTTCTGACCGGCCTCTATGACGCCAAGCTCGACCAGGCTCCGGTGCTGGCGATTACGGGCATGCAGTTCCACGATCTGATCGAGACGTTCACGCAACAGGATGTCGATCTGACGCGCGTGTTCAACGATGTCTCCGTTTATAACGCCCATGTTGCCGATGCCGCGCATATGGAAAACGTCGCCAGCCTTGCCTGCCGAACGGCGCTGGCGCGCAAGGGCGTCGCCCATCTTTCGATTGCCAGCGACATCCAGGAGCAGGAGCGTGATCCGTCGAAGCGCTCCAAGCGCAATCGCCCGGCGCACACGCCGCAGGATATGTTCGCCGGTCACAGCGTACCGCTGGACGTTGAGCTCGACAAAGCCGCCGCCATTCTCAATGACGCTTCGCGGGTTGCGATCTTGGCCGGGCGCGGCGCCATCGGCGCGGCCGCCGAACTCGAACACACGGCGCGCCTGCTGCAGGCGCCTGTCGCGAAGGCTTTGCTGGGCAAGGCGGTGCTGCCGGACGACCATCCCTACACCACCGGCGGGATCGGCATTCTTGGAACCCTGGCTTCGCAAGAGGCGATGGAGAACTGTGACGCGGTGCTGATTGTCGGTTCGACCTTCCCCTACATCGAATACTACCCGCAGCCCGGACAGGCCCGTGGCGTCCAGATCGACTGCGATGCGCAACGGATCGGCTTGCGCTTTCCGGTCGAGGCCGGCCTCGTCGGCGACGCGGCCGAGACATTGCGCGCGCTCAACCAGCGCCTGACGCAAAAGCCCTCCGATGAATTCCTGCGCCGTTCCCAGGAGACCATGAGAAAATGGCGCGAGATGATGCGGCAGTCGGAAGACATGCAGGCGCAACCATTGAAGCCACAAGCGATTGCCCGGGCGTTCGGACAAAGATTGGCGGACGACACAGTGCTGGCCACGGATTCCGGTCAGAATACGGAGCTGGCCGCCCGCCATGTCGATCTTCGCAGCGGCCAGGCATTTGGGGTGTCCGGATCGCTGGCGTCGATGGCTTGCGGTCTGGCCTACGCCATCGCTGCCGGCATAGCGTTTCCCGGTCGACCGATTGCCGCCATCGTCGGCGATGGCGGCTTTGCCATGCAGCTCGGCGAATTCTCGACGGCGGTGCGCTACAAGATCCCGCTCAAGGTTCTGGTGATCAAGAACAACATGCTCAATCAGATCGCCTGGGAGCAGATGATGTTTCTGGGCAACCCGCAATTCGGTTGCGAATTGCAGCCGATCGATTTTGCCAAGGCGGCAGAAGCAATGGGCGCAAAGGGTTTTCGCATCGAGCGGGCCGATCAGATCGAGACGGTTCTCGACCAGGCTTTCGCCACGCAAGGCCCTGTCGTGATCGAAGCGCTGGTAGATGCCTATGAGCCGCTGATGCCGCCCAAAATGCCGGCAGACTACGCCAAGAACTTCCGCCAGGCCCTGCCGCGGACGCCGGGACACGAACGCATAGAAGAAAATATCGCCCGTGAGCCGGCGAAATCGATGATGGATGCCTAGAGGCGGCGCAGGGAGGTGGAACAGCGCGCCTCAGTGGCTTCATTCTGAATCTTTCCAGATGAACCCGCGCTCTTCCGGGTGACGGATGCGGATCATGAGCTTCGACGCGCTCTTTTCGACCTCGATTTGCTATGGCAACGGCGCTCCGCAGGCTGGTTGGACTCTGGCGCTACCCATCACATTGCCACTGGCGGCAATCCTTTTGCTGTATGTTGCCGGCGCTGGCCGGCTGTGGCGACGGAGCGGACGTGGACGTCGCTTGCGATCGCGGCAGGCCTTGCTGTTTGCTGCCGGCTGGTCCGTCCTGGCGTTCGCCTTTGTAAGCCCGATCCATGCATTGAGCGAACATGTGTTTGCGGCGCACATGATCGAGCACGAATTGCTGATGGCGGTCGCAGCGCCTCTGCTGGTTGCCTCCCGCCCGACGGCGGCGATGATGTGGGCCCTGCCGGTACAGCTGCGCCAGATATTCGGAGTGGCTGGACATGCAAATGCGCTTCGGGCGGTCTGGGCGTTCATCAGCCGTCCTGTGGTCGCGACCGTCCTGCACGGAGCCGCGATATGGATCTGGCATGTCCCGGCGCTGTTCGAGGCTGCCCTCCAGCAGGGCTTCCTGCACTATGCCCAGCACGCGAGTTTCCTCGGTAGCGGGCTTTTGTTCTGGTGGGTGCTGCTGCCTCGCCTTGGCCGCGAGCAGGCTTGCGGCAATGCCGTGATGCATCTTTTCTTCACCTCCCTCCACACCGGGCTGCTCGGGGTGTTGCTCGTCGTCTCGCCCAGGCTGTGGTATCCGGATAATGCGATCGGCTCGGATTTATGGGGGCTCAACCCGCTCGAGGACCAGCAACTTGCAGGCTTGATCATGTGGATTCCCGCCGGCCTGATCTATGGCGGAGCCGCACTGCTCCTGGTCGCTTTCTGGATTCAAACGAGCAGTCCGCGGCAACAGGCTTTCCAGCAGTTGCGCATCGTCTAACCCGCACCGCTTCGCGTCGGTTTTCAGCCGGGGGGTGTTGCCAAGCATCCTTTTTCAGTCAGCCGCGTTATGGCCTTGGCAACGATGGTGGATCCTTCATGGCGAGGTGCATGAGTCCGTTGGCCAGCTCTCGCAGGCTGACACGACCGCGAATGTCGCTTGCCCCCACATGTCCTAGGCAAATCTTGCCTGGCACCGTTCAGGGAACGGCCGCGCAACGGCGTTTGAGGGCGATCAGCGCAGCGCCGATATTGGCCTTGGCAGGATGCGGCGACAAGCAATCGGCCCTCCATGCACACGGTGCGAATGCCCGGAGAATCCTTGATCTGATCTGGTCTTTCAGCGCAATCGCAGTGGCCACGTGGCTGCTTGTCATGTTGATCCTGGCGGCAGCGCTTTTGCGTCGTCGCCTGTCCGAGACAACGCGCTCGCCGCTCGAGATCGATTCTCGTCAGGAGCGCCGATTTACCCGCGCTGTCGGCAGCGCCATTGCGTTGACCGTTCTGGTGCTCGTCATGATGACGATAGCGAGTTTTTTCGCCGGCAAATCCATTGCTTCGCTGAGTGGAACGGAAACGCTTGCCGTGCGCATCACCGGGCACCAATGGTGGTGGGAGGTCCGGTATCCCGGAGATGATCGGTCCCAATCGATCGTCACGGCAAATGAAATCCATGTCCCGGTTGGCGAACCGGTCAAGGTCGAACTCGATTCGCTCGATGTCATTCATAGCTTCTGGGTGCCGAACCTTGCCGGCAAGCGCGATCTCATTCCGGGCCGGCCGAGTGAGCTCACACTCGTCGCCGATAAGCCCGGCATCTATCGTGGCCAGTGTGCCGAATTCTGCGGCTATCAGCACGCCCATATGGCCATCACCGTCATCGCGGAAAGCCGCGAAGCGTTCGAAGCATGGCAATCCAGGCAAAACGCCGTCGCATCCGCGCCTGGCGGCGACGAAGAGCGCCGCGGCCAACAGGCATTTCTGTCCACCGGCTGTGCGCTCTGCCACACGATAAGAGGCACGCCTGCCAGCGGAACGGTGGGACCTGACCTAACTCATCTCGCCAGCCGACGCGCACTGGCCGCGGATACGCTCGCCATGACCCCTGGCGCGCTCGCCGCCTGGATCGCCGATCCACAGTCGATAAAGCCCGGCGCCAAGATGCCGCGCATTGCCCTTAGCGCCGACGATCTCAACGCGGTCGTCACCTATCTCGGAAGCCTCGAATGAGTGGCCTTGCGGGAAAGCCGGCCGAGCACACTCAGGAGGCCCTGAAAGGCATCCGTGACACCGGTCTCGAAGAGGTGAGACTGCGCGCCTTTCTGGCGCATGCCTGGCGAACGCCGAAAGGCTTCTACGGCTGGCTGGTCACGGTCGATCACAAGCTGATCGGACGGCGCTATATCGTGACGGCTTTCCTGTTTCTCATCCTTGCGGGTCTGTCAGCGCTCGCCATGCGCTTCCAGCTTGCCCAGCCTGAGGCCGGCCATATCGGTCCCGATCTCTACAACCAGCTGTTCACCATGCACGGCACGACGATGATGTTTCTGTTTGCCGTGCCGGTGATGGAAGCTTTCGCCATTTACCTGGTGCCGCTGATGATCGGCACTCGCAATGTCGCCTTTCCGCGGCTCAATGCATTCAGCTACTGGGTCTATCTTTCCGGCGGGCTGATGATCTGGATCGCCTTCGCCTTCGAAACCGGTGCGGATGCCGGCTGGTTTTCCTATGTGCCGCTCGCCGGACCCGAATATGGCGTCGGCAAGCGCCCCGATTTCTGGGCGCAGATGGTGACCTACACCGAAGTGTCCGCCCTCGCGGTAGCGGTCGAGATCATCGCGACAGTTTTCAAACAACGTGCCCCCGGCATGTCGCTCGACCGCATCCCGCTCTATGTCTGGTCCGTCCTCGTTACGGCTTTCGTCATCCTGTTCGCCATGCCGGCCGTGATGGTCTCGAGCACAATGCTGATCCTCGACCGCCTGGTCGGCACAAAATTTTTCGACCCCGTAGCAGGCGGCGATGCACTGCTGTGGCAGCATCTGTTCTGGTTCTTCGGCCATCCCGAGGTCTATATCATCTTCATTCCGGCGACCGGCTTCGTTTCCGCGATCCTGCCGACCTTCGTTCGCCGCCCGGTGTTCGGCTATCTCGGGATCGTGCTGTCGTTGATCGCGATCGGTTTTCTTTCCTTCGGCCTGTGGGTGCACCACATGTTCGCTACCGGCCTGCCGCAACTCGGCGAGAGCTTCTTCACCGCTTCCTCGATGATGATCGCCATTCCGAGCGGCGTTCAGATCTTCTGCTGGATTGCGACGATCTGGGGCGGCCGGCCGATCTTCGCCACGCCCATGCTTTTCGTTCTCGGCTTCATCTTCACCTTTGTGATCGGCGGCCTGACCGGCGTCATGGTCGCCTCGGTGCCGCTCGACCTGCAGGTGCACGACACCTATTTCGTGGTTGCCCATTTCCATTATGTGCTGGTCGGGGGCGCCGTCTTCCCCCTGCTCGGCGCCGTTTATTACTGGTTTCCCAAGATCACCGGACGCATGCTGTCCGAGAGGCTCGGCCGCTGGAATTTCTGGCTGGTCTTCCTCGGGTTCAATCTCACCTTCTTCCCCATGCATATTCTCGGTCTGCAAGGCATGCCGCGCCGCGTTTATACGTATCCGCCGGCGAGCGGCTGGGGCGAGATGAACCTCTTCATCAGCCTCTCTTCGCTGGTGGTGTTCGCGGGCTTCGCGCTTTTCTTCCTGAATCTCTTTCTCAGCCTCCGCAACGGCCGCATTGCAGGAGACAATCCCTGGGGCGCGAGCACGCTCGAATGGGCGACGACGTCGCCGCCGCCCTCCTACGATTTTTCGCGGCTGCCCGTGGTAACTCACCGCGAACCGCTTTGGGCCGAGCCCGATGTGCTCCCAGTGGTCGAAGGTCTGCGTGTCGACGCCCGCGAGGTGCTCGCCGGTACGGTCGCCGATGCGATGCCGCAAGTAAGGGTACCATCGGCTGACAACTCGATCTGGCCGTTGCTGTCGGCCATCGCAGTCGGCGGCGCATTTCTCGGTTCGATATACACGCCGTGGGCGGTGGTCTGGGGAGCGATCCCGGTTTCGATCGGCTTTATCTGCTGGTTCTGGCCGAAAGGCGAACCGGAGGACGAGGAATGAGGCACCGCCCCGTCGCCGACGTCAGTCACCTGCCCACATACGATTTCGGGTCAGCGAGCCCGATGTGGTGGGGAACCCTTGCCTTCATTGCCCTCGAGGCAACCGGTTTTGCCTTGGCGATAGGCACTTACTTCTATCTGGCCGTGCTGGCCCGGCATTGGCCCATTGGGGCCCCTGCGCCAGATCTGCTGCCGGGGACGGCAGTACTGGTTATTCTGGTTGCGAGCGTCGTGCCCAACCACATGATCGAGGTTTGGGCACGTCGCCAGGACCTGGCGAAAGTTCGCCTTGGCATGGTCGTCATGTCGATCGTCGGCATTCTTCCGCTGATCGTTCGCATCTGGGAATTTCCGGCTCTGCGGATTTCCTGGGATCAGAACGCTTACGGATCGATCGTCTGGTTCCTGCTCGGGCTGCATACGACGCATCTCCTTACCGATGTCGGCGACACGATCGTCCTGGCGGTTCTCATGTTCACGCAAAAAGGCAAGGCAGGCCGCCGCTTCAGCGACGTCTCGGACAACGCCTTCTACTGGGACTTCGTCGTCGTCTCATGGGTCGTGCTCTATCTTGTTATCTATTGGGCTCCGAGGATGTGAGATGCAGGCGATCCGTACCGGCGTTTCCTGGGCAGGCCTGGTCAGCGGACCAGTTGCGTGGGCAATAACGCTGCAGCTCGATTATTCGATTGCATCCTGGCAATGCCATGCCGGCTTTCGTCCCACTGCCTTGTTCTCGTTGATAGGCGCCGCGGTCGCCCTGGCAGGCGCGCTGCTGTCGTGGCACGCCGTTCATGACCGCGGACATGGTACGGTTCCGCCCCGGAAGGCGCGCACGCGCGCATTCCTTGCAAGGACTTCCGTGGGCATCGGGGCGCTGTTCACGCTCATCTTGCTGGCGCAGCTGATGGCAGGGCTGATCTTCAGCGGGTGCGAACTGTGACGAGGTCAAAGACCCGGAGATTGGCCGTCCGCCGGTGCCCGCCTTGGCCTGCCGCGGGCATTCCATTCCCGGCCGTCACCTCCCGGGCGGTCGCGCTCGTCTTGGCATCGTTGCCGCTTTGCACTGAGCTGCGGGCGAGCGAAATCCAGAAGGGTGAATACCTTACCCGAGCGGCCGACTGCATCGGCTGCCACACGTCCAATCCGAGCCGCCCGTTCGCTGGAGGCTATCGCGTGCCGACACCCTTCGGCGACGTATACTCGACCAACATCACACCTGATCCTGACACGGGCATTGGACGCTACTCCGCGGACGAGTTCGTGCGGGCCGTGCGGAAAGGTATCAGGCGCGATGGAGCCGATCTCTATCCCGCCATGCCCTATGACAGCTTCGCCGCGATGAGCCGCGAGGACGTGCTTGCGATCCGGACCTACCTCCTGGCGCAGCCGCCGATCTCGCAGCCGCAGCCGCGAAACATCCTGCCTTTTCCATTCAACCAGCGCTGGACAGTTGCGCTGTGGAAGCTCGCGAACCTGCATACCGGCAGTTTCACGCCCGATCGGAACCGGACCGCCGCATGGAACAGGGGAGCCTACCTGGTCGAGGTGCTCGGCCACTGCGGTGCCTGCCACACGCCAAGGAATGCAACGTTCGGCATGGATGAAGACCACAAGCTTGCCGGCGGCACCGCCGGCATCTGGCAGGCCTTCAACATTACCAGCGACAAGATCGCAGGCGTCGGCGACTGGAGCAACGAAGAGCTGTCTCGATTTCTCAAAACCGGCGCCGTTCCCGGGAAGGCTTATGCGGGCGGGCCGATGGCGGAAACGGTCATGAACAGCCTGCAACATCTTTCCGATGACGATATCCAGGCCATCGTCGCTTATCTCAGGGACGTGCCCGCCCAATCGGGAGACGAAAAGCAGCCGCGTTTCTCATGGGGTAACGCGGCCACGGCCGACGGCGATGCTGGAACCGAAGGGATGACGCAAGGCAGCGGGACCGCAGCCGGCGATGATCTCTATCGATCGCTCTGTTCGACATGCCATGGGGCGAACGGAGGCGGATCGTCAGACGGATCCTATCCGTCCTTGACCCGCAACAGCACCCCCGGCGCGGCCACACCCGAGGATGTCGCCATGACCATCCTTGAAGGCGTCAAAGCTGGCGACGTGGCGGGGCGTAAGTCGATGGCGGCCTTCGGCGGCTGGCTGGACGATGGCCAGGTGGCAGCCCTTGCAAATTACGTCACCGCTCGGTTCGGAAATCCCGACGTCAGCGTTACCGCGGCCGATATACGCCAGATGCGGGCCGGCTCGACAACAGGCCAGACAATCATGGTTCTGGCGGCTCAATCACTTGTGGCGTGCGCCGCCGTGTTGATGCTTGGGCTGCTGCTTCTGCTGGCAAGGCGCCTGCGCCGTCGGACCAGTTCAGTGCGCCTCATGTCCGCGCATAGAGATAGGCGGTGATGTCGCGCGCCTCTTGAGGCGACAGATTTGTATTGGGCATGGCCGTGTTCGGGTCTACGTCCCGCGCTCTGCTGATCCAGCGCATCATCGCATCCGGGCTGGCTCGCGATGCCCCGATATATCCTCTTTCGACGACGCCCCGCAGGGAGGGACCGACGGTACCACGGGCGCCGGGCACCCCCGGGATTTCGTGACATCCGCCACAGCCGTTGCGGATCATGGCCGGGATGGCTCGTTGAGGGTCGCCGCCGATCGCCTGCACAAGCGTGGTTTCTCGCAGACTGTTGCTGCGAACCGATCCGCTGGCGAAGACGGCAAAACCGATGACGACAGCCGCCGATGCTCCTGCCAACCACCAGAATTGGGGCGGCGCTTGCTTGGCGGCCTGCCGGTTCATCTGCGCTTACCGCTCTCAGCGCTCAATGCGCTGCCGAAGCACTGGTCCGGCAACGGATTGAGGAGCCGGGTCATTTATTACAGTTCTGCACATTCGATGTTGTCGTGCCGGTCGCGGTGTTGTTGTCGATGTCGTTGCCTGCCGAATCTTTGCAGCGGTCAGTCATGCCACCTGATTTCGTTGTGGAATTTGTCGAATTTGTAGTGCTCGGATCGGAAGGATTCACGGATGTTCCAGAGCCGGTGCCGCTGTTGCCGCCGGTATTTCCAGACGTAGCCCCGGTGCCGTCGTTCGAGCCCGAACCGCTGTTGGAGCCGGAACTGTTCGACTGTGCCACTGCCGATGTGGCCAATGTGAGCGCGAGCACAGCGGCGGACAGAAGTTTGACGATCATGGTGGATCTCCTGGTTGGGTGTACCGCCACCAAACCAATCCTTTCCTGATATGTTCCCGGCGAAATCGTGTTCAGCAAAATTCTTGTGAAACAGGTTTTTGTGCCGGCACTGCAGACGGGCTAGCCGCGCGACGGCGGTCGATATAGGTGCGCCGCCTTGGCGTCGTCCGGCCGCGGAAGCAGCGCTGGCCGCATGCCCTCGCCTGAAGCATAGTTGCTCACTGGTGGCCGCTGCCCGCGTCCCCGACCAGTGCCCGATCATCCCCGGATCGGAGACAGCTCAATCATCGCCATGAAAGTCATAGCAACGGGCCGAACACGAATATAGCCAGTAGAGCAAGAAAAATCACGGCGATAACTGCGATCGCCCACGTGACAATTCTTCTTGTCCCCCGTTGCTCCTGCTTGCGAGAGATATTTTCAGCCACAGTACGAAATCCTTGCTGCAAAACTCAACCGACGACAAGGCTCAGCGCCCGCATGGTCCTGCCGGACTGTTGGGCCGCGTCCTGGAATGGCCACAGCCGGGGCTCACATGCCTACCAACCCTGCCGCCCGTACCAATCGTCGACATCGCGCCGCACGCGGTCCTTTTCGATGCCGTAACGCTCCTGGATCTTGCCTTCGAGTTGATCGCGCTTGCCGGCGATGCGGTCAAGGTCATCATCGGTGAGTTTGCCCCACTGCTCCTTGACCTTGCCTTTCACCTGTTTCCAGTTTCCTTCCACGCGGTTCCAGTCCATGACACCGTTCTCCCTGTTTTGGAAAGGTCCGGAATAGGAAACGCAATCCAGTCAAGGATGTTCCTGGAAACAGCCAACGCGCTGCCCGATGCCGAATCGGTTGCCAGAAGTTATCGCCCCTTGCGGTCCGCAAAGTACGTTCGAGCCAACTTTCAGCCGAGCCATCGTCGCTCGCTCAAACCCGCGTATTGCACGTCATATGCCAAGGCTCTAAACGGCTCCGACGATGCTTTACATTCGTGCCCGATCACGTTTGAGTGCTGTCAGGCAATCAGCGCTAACTCCAGCGGAGGCGACAACACACCATCGCCGCCTAATCCCCCTACTCCCACTCGATTGTTCCAGGCGGCTTCGACGTCACGTCGTAGACGACGCGGTTGATGCCGCGGACTTCGTTGATGATGCGGGTGGCAGCAGCCCCCAGGAAGGCCATGTCGTAGTGGTAGAAATCCGCCGTCATGCCGTCGACCGAGGTGACGGCGCGCAGCGCGCAGACGAACTCGTAGGTGCGGCCGTCGCCCATCACGCCGACCGTCTGCACCGGCAGCAGCACGGCGAATGCCTGCCAGATGGCATCGTAGAGGCCGGCTTTGCGGATCTCGTCAAGATAGATGGCGTCGGCTTCGCGCAGGATCTCCAGCTTTTCGCGGGTGATGCCGCCGGGGCAGCGGATGGCGAGGCCCGGGCCGGGGAATGGATGGCGTCCGATGAAACTCTCGGGCAGGCCAAGCTCCTTGCCCAGCGCCCTGACCTCGTCCTTGAAC
>NZ_RZPF01000790.1:0-2773 GCF_004022735.1 Mesorhizobium sp. M7A.F.Ca.AU.001.01.1.1 | reverse complement strand
GGCTGCGTGCTGGCCACCGGCAACCGGGCGAGTTCTATGCGCTCGGCAGCGATGCGGTCGGCGCTGAAGTTTTTCGACAGCAGCGCCAGCGGCGACCAGTCGACGGCCACCTTGCGCGCCACCAGCCAGGCACCCTCGCGATCCTCCAGCACGACATGGTCGACGCTGAGGGCTCCCGACCAGATGCCGTCTATGCCGCTGACCGTGATCTTGCGGTCGTCGGTCGATGCCAGCCGCGAAATGATGCCGGCGAGATTGTCGCGGCCGCGCTCGGTCTTGGTTAGCACCACCAGCGCGCCGATCGCTCCCGCAATCACGATCAGCAGGGTGTAGAGAACAATGCGGAGGATGCGCCAGACTGTTTTCATCGCTCAGAATGCCTGTCCGATGCCGGCATAGATGCCGAAATGCGGATCGCCCGGATCGCGGTTGAGCGGCACGGCCGCGTCGATGCGCAGCGGCCCGAACGGCGTGACATAGCGCAGGCCGACGCCGGCGCCGACCTTGACATCGGAGAAATCGGGAACCGATTTGGTCGACACGGTGCCGGCATCGACGAACGGCACGATGCCGATCGTGTCGGTGATGGCGATGCGCATCTCGACCGAGGTTTCGAAGAAGGACAGGCCGCCGATCGGCTGGCCGGTGAAATCCTTCGGACCGATGCCCTGATAGGCGTAGCCGCGCACCGAACCGCCGCCGCCGGAATAGAAGCGCCGGTCGGCCGGCACATTCTGAAGCCCGGTGCCCACGATCGAACCGATGGCGACACGTTCGGCCAGCACGAACTTGGAAGCCGAATCCAGCGACTGATAGGCCGACCCTTCGCCCCTCAGCTTCAGGAAGGCCGCACCATTCAAAATGTCGTAGCTCGGCTCGGCATAGGCCAGCACCCGAAAGCCGCTGGTCGGGTTCAGGCGGTTGTCCCTGTTGTCGTAGACATATTGCAGCGGAATGCTGGCGATCAGGTATTTGTGCTTGCCGAAAGCGTCGTGGATGCGGGAATAGTCGAGCGCCACCTCGGCGGAAACCGTCTGCTTCTTGGTCAGTTCGTAGGACAGTCCGGTGCTGCCCTTGATCGAGAAATGGTCATAGGCATCAGGATGTTCGAGCACCGTCTTGACGCTGGCGAAGAACTTCGATGCCGGTCCGATCACACCGGGTTTCTCGAACATGATGCCGGCATTGTAGTTGAGTTCGCCGAGATCGTTGCTGCCGATGCCGCTGATCTTGCCATCGATGCGCAGCTTCTCGGCCCGGCCGAACAAATTGCGGTGGCCCCAATAGCCCTCAAGGCCCAGCCCCTCGGTGTTGGAAAAAGTGCCGCCGACGCCGAAATAGCGTGGCTTGCGCTCGCTGACCTGGACGCCGATCGGAATGTTGCCGTCGGCATCGAGCGTGTCGGCTTCCTTGAACGTCACGCTGTTGAAGACCTCGAGCGCCAGCAACCGGTCGCGCGCATCGTCGATCTCTTGCGGCGAGTATTGCCGGCCGCGCTTGAGGCCGGTCATGTATTCGGTGAAGTCGCGGTCGACCTTCTCGGTGCCTTCCACGGTGGTCGGGCCATAGCCGGCGACCGGTCCGGCGGCGACCGTCAGCGTCACGTCGAGCGTCGAGGTGGCATGGTCGGCGACGATCTGGCGGTCCGTCACCTCTGCCAGCGGCCTGCCTTGCTCCTTCAGCGTCCGCACGATCAGCGCCTCGGCCTTGAGCACTGCGCCGGATCCGGCGTCGCCGCCTGATATCAGGCCATAATCGGCGCTCATCAGTCCTGCCGCGTCGCCTTGCAGCCTGATATTGCCCAAGGTGAATTTCGGCCCGGTAGCAATGTCGATCGCCACGGGAACCGGCTGCGGACCCTTGAATTCGGCATCCGGCGGCAAATCGTCGAGCGGCTTGCCGTCGATGGTGACGGTGACGACGCCTTCGTAGCGGGCATCGGCATAGAGCGCGGCGACAAGCTGTTCGCGGTCGCTGCGCGCCTTGGCCATCAGCCCGAGCGAGCCTGAAACCGGACGCTCCTCGTCGCTCTTCAGCGCCGAGGCATTTTCGAGCTTCTTGACCAGGTTCTTGTCGGCATCGGGGGCATTGATGGTCACGGCGTAGCGCAGCGGATCGACGATGTCGGCATCCTCGTCGCTGGACGATCCCCACAGCTTGATGCCGAAAAGCTCGAAAGCGGCCGCCGGGGACGATTCGGCGACGAGCACGGTCGAGCACATCATGGCCAGCAGCAGGGCGCGCGGAAGCGCACGCCCTGGCGCGCGACCTCCTGACATCTGCTCTTCATGCGCCGGCATTAAGACAACCTAGGTTACAAAACTAAAATTGGAATGAAGTTCTGAAGCGCTCGTAAAGGGGCCACAATCCAATTGTCTGAAATAGGACGGGCTTGGAATTCACACCTTTTGCGTCGCCGCAAGAAAGCGTGATCCCCTGTCCTATGGAGGTACTACCGGTCATCGACCGGAAAGGAAACCGTTGGCAGGCGGAACCCTGCCGCGTCCTTGTGTTGACAAGCCTGACTGAAGCTTGATCATGCCCGGACGTCAGCTGTGTCTGGAGGGGTGTTATGGCAATGCGCGCGGCTCGTGGTCTTTCGATTCTGATTCTCCTGTTTTTTGCCTGGGCCAATGTCCTGGCCTGGAGCAGCGTCTCGCAGGCGGCCGAGGCCCGGCGTATCGCGACAACGGACAATTCCGATTATTTCGGTTTTGATCTCAGGTCCGACCAGAATGTGACAATCGACCAGTGCAAGACGACATGCCTGGGA
>NZ_RZPF01000789.1:0-2781 GCF_004022735.1 Mesorhizobium sp. M7A.F.Ca.AU.001.01.1.1 | reverse complement strand
GGGTAGTGACGGCGCGCTGAGCGCCAGCCGCGTCGTGGTCGGGACCAACGGCGTCGTGCCGCCGATGTAGTCGGACAGGCGGCCAATGGCCGCCTCTCGATCTTGCCGTGCATGGTGGCGGGAGGCTGGATTGGGCAGAAACAGTCCAGAAACAAAATTCTACAATCGGGAAATACTGACGAAAAAATTCAGGCGCGTAATTCCATTCGCGGCGGCCGGGCTATCGCCCCGATCCATATGCGCCCGCGAAACAAAAGGAAACGATCCATGAAGAAGTCCCTCCTCTCGGCCCTCGGGCTTGCAGTTGCATTGGCTTTCACGGTGCCCGTCATCGGTGCGACGAGTGCGGATGCGGCGCCGATGGCAAAGCACCATCGTCACCACCATCATCATCGCCACCATGTCCGCCATCACCATCATCACCGCCACCACCACCATGTGATCGGAAACAAGGCCTAAGCACCGCAAACTGCCACCGAGAAGACCGGCCTTGGCTTCCTGTCCAAGGCCGGTCTTCCCTTGGCATTGCGGCGCGTTAGCTCGACACGATTTGGGCGCACCAAGTTCGTCGAATGACGGCGCCAGCTACCTCAACCATCAGAAGCACCGCCTCAGCGCCGGCTGAACAGCAGACTGGCGACAAGACCGAGCACCACAAGGCCGACAGCAGCGGCAGCCGCCGGATGGTCGCGGGCCGACCTCTCGATCACCCTGCCCTGTTTACGCAGTGCCGGCATGGCGTCGCGCAGACGCCCCGCAAGATCGGAATAGGTGTCGAAGGCTGCATCGCGACCGTCCTCGTAGTAGGCGCCGCCTCGCCTTGCCACAGCCCTCTTCAAGCTGGCCAGTTCTTTGGTGAGAGCCGCGACCTGCCTGTCGAGATCGATGTCCGAGAGGGTCGAAAATGATGCCATGATGTGTTTCCTTCACTTGCAGAAGGAAACGTAACGCCTCACCGGAAGACGGGTTCCGGTTTCGAACTATCGCGTCGGGCTGCGGTCAGCGCACCTGATCAAGCAGGCGCTTGCATTCCAGGAGGTCGAACAACGCCTCCTGCAGCAAGGCCCTGTTGTCGCGCGAGAGTTTCGATGCATCCGGCTGCACCGGACCGTCCTCGTCGCTCTTGCCCAGGCCGAAAAAGCGACGGCTGGGTTTGACGCGCGGCTGGCCGACCAGTTCGTCGTCCATGCTGCGCGGCTGGGCCGCCGGCGTCAGCGGCACCTGGTCAGCCTGCCTTCGCTGCGAGATCGCCTCGACGGCGGCCATGTCGCCATTGCCGATGGCAACCAGGAAATGGTTGCCGTTCTCGCGCAACAGCTTCTGCACGCCCTTGATGGTGTAGCCCTGGTCGTAGAGCATGTGACGGATGCCCTTGATCAGCTCGACATCCTGCGGCCGGTAGTAACGACGGCCGCCGCCGCGCTTCATCGGCTTGATCTGGTTGAAACGCGTTTCCCAGAAGCGCAGCACATGCTGCGGCAAATCGAGATCTTCGGCGACCTCGCTGATGGTACGAAAGGCGTCGGGGCTCTTGTCCATGGGCGAATCCTCACGCTGGACGATGATCCGGCCTAGCTGCCGAATCGGGGCTTATTTCAGCGGTTTATGAAGCAATATTCAAGCCCGGCGTCATGGCGGTGGCGGTTTTCAACCGCGCTCTAGGATTACTTGCCGCTTTTGGCCTTGCCGCTCTGATGGGAGCGCAAGATACGGCTCTTCAGCACGTTGGACGACTTGAAGGTCATCACCCGACGCGGCAGGATCGGCACTTCCTCGCCAGTCTTGGGATTGCGGCCGATACGCTCGTTCTTGGAGCGGACGTGGAATGTCGCGAAGGACGACAGCTTCACCGTTTCGCCGCGCACGATGGCTTCGCAGATTTCATCCAGCACCGCTTCGACGAGTTCGGCCGATTCAGTGCGCGACAGGCCGACCTTCCGGTAAACTGCCTCGGCAAGGTCGGCGCGCGTAAGTGTCTTTCCCCCCATGCGACCGTCCCATCAGCTCAAAACATAAAATTCGGCACAACAACGGCAGAGCCTAAGTAATTGATCCGTCAAGGTCAAGGACCGAAACTGGACCGTTCGGCACTTACCAGCGAACCAGGACAGCGCCCCAGGTGAAGCCGCCACCCATCGCTTCCAGGAGGACGAGATCGCCCTTCTTGATGCGGCCGTCGGCAACGGCCACCGACAGCGCCAACGGCACGGAAGCAGCCGAGGTGTTACCGTGCAAATCGACCGTAACCACCACCTTTTGCTCAGCTATCCCGAGCTTCTTGGCGGAAGCGTCAATAATTCGTTTATTGGCCTGGTGCGGCACGAACCAGTCGAGATCCTCGGCTGAGATACCGGCTTGCGCGAACGTCGCCTCGATGACGTCGGTGATCATGCCGACCGCGTGCTTGAAGACTTCGCGGCCCTCCATCCGGAGATGGCCGACCGTACCCGTCGTCGACGGCCCGCCATCGACAAAAAGCTTGTCCTTGTGCGTGCCGTCGGAGCGCAGGCTGGCCGCCAGAACGCCATGGTCGGCGATCGTGCCCGCGCCCTCGCCCGCTTCCAGGATCATGGCACCGGCGCCGTCTCCGAACAGCACACAGGTCGACCGGTCGCTCCAGTCGAGAATGCGCGAGAATGTTTCGGACCCGATCACCAGGACACGCTTGGCCAGGCCGCCGCGGATGTAGAGATCGGCGGTGGTCACGGCATAGACGAAACCCGAACAGACCGCCTGCATGTCGAAGGCAAAGCCGTGATGCATACCGAGCCGGTTCTGGAT
>NZ_RZPF01000788.1:0-2797 GCF_004022735.1 Mesorhizobium sp. M7A.F.Ca.AU.001.01.1.1 | reverse complement strand
GGCATCACCGCCAATGTCGTCCACCCCGGTTCGACCGACACCGACATGAACCCGGCCGACGGCCCGCTCGGCAAGGTTGCTGCCGATCGAGATGATGCTGCCGCCCTCACCCATATGGGCGGCCGCGGCCTTGGAAGCGATGAATGGGGCCCGGAGATTGACCTCCATGGTCTCGTCGAAATCGGCGAGCGACAGCGTGTCGATTGGGGCGGCGCGCCAGATGCCGGCGCTGTTGACCAGGATGTCGAGCCGGCCAAAGGCGGTTACGGCGTCGTCGACTGCCTTGTCTAGGGCGACCGCATCGCGGTTGTCGGCTTTGATCGCGATGGCGCGGCCGCCCTTGGCCTCGATCTCGGCGACGACAGCGCGGGCCTGTTCCTCGCCATGCACATAGGTCAGCGCGACGCTGGCGCCATCGGCCGCCAGCCTCCGCGCAATCGCTGCGCCGATGCCGCGACTGCCGCCGGTGACGAGCGCGGCCTTGCCGTTCAATCTGCTGGAAGACATCGAATTCTCCTTTTATGTAATGATCGATACATAAATATCTGTCAGCCTTGCCCGCTGGCGTCAACTGAATTATGTATCGATCAACACAGAAAGAGCGTCATGTCGGAACGAGGCCGTCCCCGCACCTTCGATCGAACCGCAGCCCTGCGTTGCGCGATGCAGGTGTTTTGGGCGCGTGGTTACGAAGGTGCATCGATGAGCGAACTGACCGCCGCCATGGGCATCAACTCGCCCAGCCTCTACGCTGCCTTCGGCAGCAAGGAGGCGCTGTTCCTGGAGGCGACGGATTTTTACTCGCACACCGAGGGTGCCGACATCTGGCTGGCATTGGACGAGGCTCCGACCGCGCGGCAGGCGATCGAACAATTCCTGTGCCTGACGGCGAAAGCCTATGCGCAGAGCGATCGCCCGCAGGGCTGCCTGATCACGCTGGGCGCACTGCATCAGGATTCGAGCCGCGGCGCCATCTGCGACGATCTGCGCCGCCGTCGTGCCGAAAACCACACCGCCCTGCAAAAACGTCTGGAGCGCGGTATTGCCGAAGGCGAATTGCCGGCGGATTTCGACGCGAGCGCTGCCGCGACCTTCTTCGCCACGGTCCAGCACGGCATGTCGATCCAGGCGCGAGACGGCGCCTTGCACGCTGCCCTGCTGGCGACGGTTGCCGGGGCCATGGCTGCCTGGCAGACGTTGGCCGGCGGCAACGCGGCGTGACAAACGCCGGCTGGTGTGCTCGAAATCCGCCAGCAAGGCCGGGAGGGACGAGAGCGTGAAAAAGGGTTATCGCGAGCTGCTGGACGAGGCGAATGCCGTGATCGAGGTGGTTTCGCCGGAGGAAGCGGCCGGGCTGCTCGACGATGAAGACACCATCTTCGTCGATCTGCGCGATCCACGCGAAGTGGAACGCGACGGCCGGATTCCGGGCGCCAAGCATGTCACGCGCGGCATGCTGGAATTCTGGATCGACCCCGAAAGCCCTTACCACAAGCCGTTCTTCGCCTCGGGAAAGAGCTTCGTGTTCTTCTGCGCCGGCGGCTGGCGCTCTGCCCTGGCCACAAAGACGGCGCAGGACATGGGGCTTTCGCCGGTCAAGCACATCCTCGGCGGCTACACCGCCTGGAAGGCCGCCGGACTGCCGGTCGAACCCGGCGAGCAGAAGAAATAATCTCGACCGCCGCTCAATGCAGCAGCAATGGCTCGCGATGCGTCACGAAGCCGACCGCGCGTTCGACCACGCCCTTGTCGGCAAGAATGCGGCGATGGCCAAGCCCGTCGGCCCAGTAGAGCCGCACATGGCCGCCGGCACCGGCATAGCGCCTTGCGTGATCGGCCGAGACTTCGCGGTCGTCCGGCGCGTGGATGACCAGGGTCGGCACCGGTGCCTGGGCGAGCTGGCGGTCGCCGGTGAATTCGTGCAGCGGCCGGCCGGAAAGATGCTCGACCCGGTCCGCCATGGCGGCTTGCGAGCGCGGGCCGACATTCAACATATGACTGAAGTCGGCAAAGATCGCCGGCAGGGAACTTGGCGCCGCGATCAGCACCAGGCGTCCCGCCGCCAGCGGCGGGATGTTCTTGACCGAACCGGCGATGGCATTGGCGGCGACGGCGCCGCCGAAGGAATGGCCAACCGCCGCCGCGAACGGGCCGAACCATTCGCCGGCAACCCGCACCGCATCCACCGCATTGACCATGTTCAGGCGCCGGCCCTGCGACTGGCCGTGGCCAGGCAGGTCGAGCGAAACGACCCTGTAGCCGGCGGCGCGATAGCCTTCGATCAAGGCGCGCATATATTCGGTGCGCGAGCGCCAGCCATGGACGACGAGCACCGTGCCGACGGCCGCCCTGCCCGGCTCGGGCCGGAACTCGTGCACCATGACGCAGCCGGTCGCGGTCTTCAGCCGGTGATGACGCGCCTCGGTCATGAACCCCGTCGCACGCTCGACAGCGCGGCGCTCGCCATCGCTGAGCGCCTTGACATTCGGGGTGCGGCAGAACAATTCGAACGCCGCGCGTCCGCTGAGCCGCGGCGCGACACGCTCTGCCGCACCGAACACGCCCCGGATGACCTTCAGCCCGAATGATGCCATAGTGAGAATCCATCCATACGTTCAAGCATGAACATAATAGTTCAAAGATGAACAATAAACAAGAGCTGCCTTGGGACAACCCGCGTTTCCGCAACTGGGTCGCGGTGGCGCGCGCCTGCCATGTGCTTGAGCGCACGCTGGCGGTGAAACTTGCGCCGCTCGATTTGAAGCCGGCGCAGCTCGACGTGCTGATGAACCTCTAT
>NZ_RZPF01000787.1:0-2800 GCF_004022735.1 Mesorhizobium sp. M7A.F.Ca.AU.001.01.1.1 | reverse complement strand
GATAAGCAATTCGCGATTGCGCCGCCGCAGCTTGGCCAACCGATGCCGCTCCGGCCGTTCGGAAGCCGGCGCGATGCCCCAATAGTTGCGATAGATGTCTTCAAATAGATAGCTCACGGGATGCATGATGTGCGCTCCTTTCAGCGCCTGAATCGATCCAATCGAGAGGTGCGAAAAACCGACCCCGATCAGCTCCGCTTGCGCTCCACAAGGAACCGCAACTCGCGGACCCATAGACTGGTTTTGCCGCGGCGCTTCTGCGTCGCGGTGTTCGACGAGATGCTCCAGTCGTTGCGGTAAATGTCTTCGAACAGAAAATTGACGGGATGCATGACACAAGTCCCTACTTGATGTTGAATCGATCCAATTCTGCCAGCAGGCGTTTCCTTGGATCGATTCAAACATAGGCCCTATCGAAGCCACGATCAAGCCAAAATTTGAACCGATCCAACGAAAGTGTTAAATGGGAAGAATTCAGGAGACGAAGATGGCGCCACTTATCTCTGCAAAGACAAGACCGGTCCGGCTGGCGGACATTGCCAAGGCAGCCGGCGTGTCGCACGGCACCGCGTCCAACGTCTTCGCCCGTCCGGAGATCGTGCGCGAGGAGGTCCGTGAACGGGTCAAGGCGGCAGCCGAGGCCATGGGATATGGCGGACCGGATCCCAAGGGCCGGCTGCTGCGCGCCGGCAAGGTCAATGCCATCGGTGTCGCGACCGCGGAACCCCTCTCCTATTTCTTCGACGATCCCTTTGCCCGGGTGATGATGGCCAGCATCTCGCAGGCTTGTGACGCGACCGGTGCGGGGATTTCGCTGGTCTCCGCCGTCAATGGGGAGCAGCTCGCGTGGAACATCCAGAGTGCGCTGGTCGATGGCTTCATCGTCTTCTGTGTCGATGGCGGCTCAAAGCTGGTCCAACTGGCGCGCGAACGCAAGCTCCCCTTTGTGGCGCTCGATCTCGATTCGGACGACGACGATGCGGTCGCGGCGATCGGCGTCGACAACATCGCCGGTGCCGGCCTGGCGGCCCGCCACCTGACCGAACTCGGACATCGCCGCTTTGCCGTGCTTACCCTGCCCTGTGCCGACGCAGGCTTCGGCCCTACCACAAGGGAGCAGGTGGAAATGGCCCTCTATTCCGCTACGCGGGACCGCTTGCGTGGCTATTTCGCGGAACTCTCCCGCGTCGACATCGACGTCTCGCGTGTGCCGATCTACGAGACCGTCAATGACGAGAAGAGCGTGTGGGCCGGCCTCGACCATATTTTCGCCGGTGCCGAGGCGCCGACAGCCATCCTGGCGATGTCGGACAGGATGGCGCTCCATGCGCTGGACTGGCTGCGGCAGCACGACATTGCGGTACCGGGCGATGTTTCTGTCGTCGGCTTCGACGGTGTTCCGGAAGGGGCGGTTTCCAAGCCGCCGCTGACCACGATCGTCCAGCCGATCGCCGAGATGGGCCGCCTTGCCGTCAAGGCGATCCTTGAAAATGATGGTTCGTTCAGCCGGCAATCGCTGCCGGTCGAACTCGTGGTGCGGGCCTCATCCGGCCCCTCGCCCACCTGAGCTCAACGGCCCATTCTTGTCGCCATGCCCGGCATCGCGAAGGATGCAGCATGGACGGGCGGTGCGGCGCTGTGAGCCGGCCTGCTTTTGGCGGACCAGCCAAGGCCCGATAGCCATTCGAGATAGTAGGCGAGCGCGAACTGCATGACGATGCCGGCCGATATCAACAGGCTGTCATAGGCAAATCCGCCCGGATTGATCAGCTTCAGCACCTGCGCCGCCATTGCAAGCACCGTGCCGGCAATGAAAACCGGCAGCGATCGTTTGCCCAATATGGCAAGCGGATGATCGCGCCCGGTGCGAAACAGATTCGAGATCGCCGGGAATGCCACGATCAGGTAGCTCACTGCGAGTATATGCAGGAGCCTCGGCAGCGACAGGAACGTCTTGTCGAAACCGGTCAGCACCGGAGGCAGGCCAAACCAGGAGATATGCCCCCAGAGCGGGCTGTGCACCCAGACCAGGGCCACAACGGTGTAGGCCAAGGCCGCCCCAACCAGCCAGCGATTGACCGGGATGGTGCCGCCGCGACGCACATGCAGCGTGCCCGCCAGGCCGATGTTGAAAAGGAACTGCCACGACAGCGGGTTGAGAAACCAGAAGCCGGGCTCGGGGTAGTTGGGCGGAGCAATCTGATAAATCCCCGCGACCAGCCACAGGGCGCCGGATGCCACCAGTGCCAGGACCGGCCGATAGCTGACAATGAGCAGGAACAGCGGCGCCAGCAAGAGCAGCACCGCATAGACGGGCAGGATGTTGTTGTACCCAAGTTGGTGGCCGAGCGTCACGATGCCGATCAGCACCTGCGGCGTATTCTTGATCAACGGCTCGATGTTGATCATCGTCAAAAGCTCCGGCCGCCTGGCAAACACTGCCGCAGCGCAGAAAATGGCCATCACCACCATGGTGGTGACGATGTGGGTGGCATAAAGCACACCGGCGCGGCGCAACATCTTCAAAGTTGCCAGCAGCCGGTTTCCAGGCTGGAATTTCTTGCCGTAGGCGAGCGCGACCGAGATTCCCGAGATCAGCACGAAGACCTCCGCCGCATCCGAAAAGCCGAAATTCTTGTATGTCAGATACTCGAAGGCGGTACCCGGCACATGGTCGACATAGATGGTCAACAAGGCGAGAGCACGGATCACATCGATGCGCGTGTCGCGCTCAGTGCGGTCCGGGACACGCGCATCGATGTGATCCGTGCTCTCGCCTTGTTGACCATCTATGTCGACC
>NZ_RZPF01000786.1:0-2815 GCF_004022735.1 Mesorhizobium sp. M7A.F.Ca.AU.001.01.1.1 | reverse complement strand
GCTATTGAAGCATTGGCAAAGCCGACGAGCGAAAAAAGGCCGATCGAAGTGATCGACGACGCCGGTGGCGAGACGTCGGCGGGCAAGCAAGCTGAAAGTCGCGAAGAAGATCATGTCAGACCGATCACGGCAGCGGCCTTCGCCGCGGTGCCGAGCGATGCCGAAGGCGTCGAGCCGGCCGAGGAGCTTGCGCGGCTGCCGGACGATCCCGGCGTCGATCCGGACGAGGAAGCGGAGAAATCGCCGCGCCGGTTTCGGTTGTTTTGAGTTGGGCAGGCCGTCAGGCCGTTGGGGTATGGATCTATGTTTGAACGCGTTCTGTCGTTTCTCAGGGATTTGCCGGCCGGTGCCGGCACGCATGCCAGCACGGACGATCCGCGTGTCGCCGCCTCGGCGCTGCTCTACCATGTGATGAACGCCGATGGCGTGCGCCAGGATGTCGAGTGGGAGCGGTTCAAGGCGGTGCTGGCCGAGAGCTATTCGATCAGTGGCGCGGAACTCGAAGCGTTGGCCGCTGCCGGCGAGCGGGCCGACAATGAGGCGATCGATCTCTACGCCTTCACCAGCGTCTTGAAGCGCCATCTCGATGCCGATGCGCGCAAGGCTTTCATCGGCCTGATGTGGGAAATCGTCTATGCCGACGGCGAGTTGCACGAGCTCGAGGACAACACCGTCTGGCGCGTCGCCGAGCTGATCGGCGTCGAACGCCACGACCGCGTCGAGGCGCGCCGCAAGGCGGCGGCGCACGCGCCCGGCGCCACCGGAACATCGAGCGACGAATAGGATCTTCGCCTTCCCATGCCACGCCAGACGAGTTCGAAGCCAAAGATCCTGATCGTGCTGCATCAGGAGAGTTCGAGCCCGGGACGTGTCGGCCACATGTTGCTGGAAGAGGGTTTCGATCTCGACATCCGCCGGCCGCCGCTTGGCGACGCCTTGCCCGAAACACTGGACGACCACGCCGGCACGGTGGTGTTCGGCGGCCCGATGAGCGCCAATGACGACGACGAGTTCGTCCGCCGCGAGACCAACTGGCTGGAAATACCGCTGAGGGAGAACCGGCCATGTCTCGGCATCTGTCTCGGTGCGCAGATGCTGGTCAACTGTCTCGGCGGCAAGGTCGAGGGTCATGGTGAAGGGCTGGTCGAGGTTGGCTGGTATCCCCTGAAGGCGACCGAAGCCGGCAAGCAACTGATGCACTGGCCGGAGATGGTCTACCAGTTCCACCGCGAGGGTTTTTCGCTGCCCAGGGACGCGACGCTGCTGGCGACGGCCGAAACCTATCCCAACCAGGCCTTCCGCTACGGCGACAATGCCTGGGGCATCCAGTTCCATGGCGAACTGACCAGGGTGATGATGCAGCGCTGGGTGGTGCGCGGCGCGCATCGCTTCGAATTGCCCGGTGCCCAGCCCGGCCGCGATCATCTCGGCGGCCGGCTGATCTGGGACATGCATCTCAAGCGCTGGCTGGACGAGTTTTTGCGGATGATCTTCGGCAAGTCGAGCAGATAGCTAAACCGTCGTCTGAACGGATTTCAGGCGACCCGCTTTAGGTCTTTGTCTTCATGCATGTCGTTCTCCCAAAACCGGGGCCACTTTTGGGCGACATGCATTAAGGTTCGAGCACCGGCCGCAGGAAGCTGCGCTCATAGCTGAGAATGCTGCGATTGCGCTTTTCCATTTCGAACACGTCCTGGCATTCCGGGTCGGCAGCCATCCGTTTGCGATAGTCCTCGTAGTCGGCAAGACTCGGAAAGCTGAACATGGCATAGGCGATGTTGCTCGCCCCTTCGCTTGGAAGGAAATAGCCGTGATGGTTTCCGCCGAGGCGGTTGACCAGAGCTATCCAGCGACGACCATAATCTTCGAACTCGGCAAGCTTGTAGGGGTCGATGACGTATTTCAGGTAGCAAGTGATCATGAGAGCTCCTGTGGCATGGGCTAGGCATGTCGGCTGTCAACCGTGGGAAGATCAGTTGCGCCCGTTGAGGTGGCGCACCTTGCGCAGTTGCGGGAACAGCACCACCCACAGGCCCGCGACGGCGATGGCGCCGATGCCGCCGATCACCACGGCCGGCACCGTGCCGATCAGCGCGGCCATCGTGCCGGCCCGGAATTCGCCGACCTCGTTGGAGGCGCCGACAAAGACCTGGTTGACGGCGTTGACGCGGCCGCGCACCTCGTCGGGCGTCCACAGCTGGATCAGCGTCTCCCTGATGTAGACGCTGAACATATCGGTGGCGCCAAGGAAGACCAATGCCACGATCGACAGCCAGGTGATGGTCGACAGGCCGAAAACCACGGTGAAGGCGCCGAACGAGGCTGCAGCGGCCAGCATGATCATGCCCGCGTGGTTGCGAAGTGGATGCCCGGCCAGCCAGATGGCGACGCAAATGGCGCCGATGCTGGGCGCCGAGCGCAGCAGGCCGAGGCCCCACGGGCCGAGCTGGAGGATGTCGCGCGCATAGACCGGCAGCAGCGCCGAGGCGCCGGACAGGAGCACGGCGAACAGATCGAGCGAGATGGCGCCGAGCACGATCTTCTCGCTCCAGATATAGCTGAACCCGCCGAGCAGGTGCTGCATCGTCGGCTTGTCCGACTCGGTGCGCTGCGACGGCTTCGGGATGGTGAAGATCAGCAGCCCGGACACAAGCATCAGGACAGCGGCGGTTCCGTAGGCCGCTTCCGGCGACACGCCGTAGAGCAGGCCGCCGGCGACGGGTCCGACGATGGTCGCCGTCTGCCAGGCCGATGAATTCCAGGCGATGGCGTTGGCGAAATCCTGAGGCGGCACCAGATTGGCTAACAGCGAGGC
>NZ_RZPF01000785.1:0-2817 GCF_004022735.1 Mesorhizobium sp. M7A.F.Ca.AU.001.01.1.1 | reverse complement strand
GGCAACATGCAGCGCGCCAGTGAGACGGGAGGCGAGCAGGCCCACTGCATGAACAGATACGCCGCCTCCGGATTGGGCGAATCCGCCGACAGCGCCTTGTTGTAGCCGGTGGCATGTTCCGGATTGCCCGGCACGACGGCATAGCCAACCTTGCCAGCGATCTGCGACTGGGGAATGAAGTTGATCGCCGTGGCGGATTGCGAATAGTTCGCCGCCATCCGGCCGCTTGGAGGCCAGGAATAGATCATCGCAACCTTCCCCGTCAGGAATGCCGCCCAAAGGGAGACGGCGTCGAGCTCGTTGTTACCGGGGATCGAGGCCTTGTTGGCCGCGAGCATGTTCGTCAGCGTCTTGACGCCCGCATCCGACACCAAGCCGGCCTTCATGTCGTCGCCGAACAGTTTCCCGCCGTTGGCACGGTACTGCTGCAGAAAGTCGAACTGATTGCCCGGGCTGCCCGCCTTGCGGAAGTGGCCTGCACCATAAACCTTCGGTGCCATCTGGTCGGTGATGAATTGGGCGATCTGAGCATATTCCTCCCAGGTCTTCGGTGGTCCGAGCTTCGCGTTGAACTTGGTCTGGTAGGCCTCCATCATCTTCGGATCCTCGAAGATGTCCTTGCGGTAGTAGAGAGCGAACATGTCGCCGTCGTCGAAGAAGCCCCAGATCTTTCCCTTGTAGGTCGGCAGCGCCTTGTAGAGAGGATGATAGTCCTCGAGGTCTGCAGGGTTCATATATTTGGCGATATAGTCGTCGAGAGGTGCGATGACGCCGCCATCGGCGAGCGACGGTGTCCAGGCTGGCGAGATGTCGAGCACGTCATAGGCGCCTGAGCCGGCAATGTGCTCGGCGACCGCCTTGGAGTATTGATCGGGATTCGACAGTTCGACCACATTCGACTTCATGCCCGTAAGCTGCTCCCACATCGGCCCACTGAAATTGCGTGGATCGAGCGCCTGCAGGCCTGCCTCGTAGGTCATGTTGATCGTGACGCCCGCATGCGCCTTGGCCGCCTCGACCGCGCGGAAGGCGGAGCCCTCCGCCGGTCCTTCCTTAGATGCTTTCAGCGCAGCGGCCTGCGCCTGTCCCAGCGGCGACGTGGCGTCGGCCAGTTCGAGCTTCTGCTGCGCCAGCGCCCAATCGGTCATCATACCCAAAATGGGTGCAGACGCTGCCAACATACCGGTCATCTGGCCGAAGCGGGTTATGAAATTCCGGCGGGTCGTTTCGCCACGCATGAAGGCGTCGACCTCTGCTTCGAGACCGGCCTGAAAGTCACGTTTTTCACGATCGTTCATAGTGCTTGGTCCTCCCGTTTTCTCATTTGCTCACTCGTCCGCAGGCGCGGCGGTCGAGCATTCCTCCCGTAAGGCCCCCGCAATGGCCGCGGCGGCGCGCCAAATTCTCGCACTCCTAGCTTCCGAAGCGGCCCGCGAAAACGGCCAGCCTATCCTTCCACCGCACGCTCGAAAGCACCTCGCGATTGACCACACCGCGCGGCTCGCGACCATGTTGAACCTCGATTACCGCTTTGACGTCTGCAGCGCCGTTGCCGGCAAAGCACTGGTCGGTCCAGCACAATGCGTGCGGCGCAAGGATGACGTTGTCGAGTTTGAGGATTGCATCGTCAGCATCCGGCGGCTCCTGCTCCAGCACGTCGAGACCGGCGCCGGCGATACGACGCTCCCGCAGGGCTTGTGCCAATGCCTTCTGGTCGACGATCGGGCCGCGCGCTGTATTGATCAGGTATGCAGTAGGCTTCATCAGGGCGAGCCGCTCGGCATTGACGAGATGGCGCGTGTCAGGCGTCAGCGGGCAACTTACCGACAGCACGTCGGCGCGACGAAACAGATCTTCCAGTCCGACCAGCTCCACGCCTAGTTCGGCAGCGACCTTCTTGTCTGCAAATGGGTCATGGGCGATGAACCTCATATCGAAGGGCTTTGCCAGGCGAAAAACTTCGGCGCCTATGTTGCCGATGCCGAGCGACCCCAGCGTACGCCCCACGAGCCCGACACCCATATGTTGGGAGCGCTCCTGGAAGCCATGAGGTCCCTTACGGGTGAGGGCGTCCTTCGTGAACAGCTTGCCGGTGAGTGCCAACATAAAGGTGATGACGGATACGGCGACCGGCCGTCTTACCCCATCGGGCGTGATGACCAGAGCGATGCCGGCGGCAGTGCAGGCCTCGACGTCGACAGTATCGTAGCCGACGCCGAAGCGGGCAACGACGGCCAGCCGACCGCTCTTGGGGACACTCGTGGAAACGAAGCGATGAGTGAGAAGGATCAGCGCATCGAAGTCCTCAAGCTGGTCGGCGCGAAGCGGGTTATTCGATTCCAGGAATGTCATCTCGAGGCCTGGCGCCTTGCGCAGAGGCTCCAGGTCGAAGTCGGGATAGGTCAGCGAGCCGTCCGGCATGCGGAAATCACCGGAAAGCGCCACCTTGAACTTTAGGTCGCCCATTCTCTCCTCCGTTCTTACTGGCACCCGGCCCGGATTTTGGAGACCGCGTCGGCGATCGCGTCGTGCAGTATCCAGACGTCGCCCGAATAACAAATGAAGTCGAAGCCTTGTGCGTAGAACTCGTGGCCCTGCTGGACGTTGGGCACCAGGCGCCCGAGCGACTTGTTGTGCCTTTTGGCGGCGGAAACGATTTTGGCCATCGCGGCGATGAAGGTCGGGTGCGCGAAGTCGCCGGGAATGCCGAGCGAGACCGACAGATCAAAGTGACCGACCCACAGACAATCGACGCCGTCCAATCCCGCAATGCCGTCGATGTTCTTGACGCCGTCGGCGGTCTCGATCAGGCAGATG
>NZ_RZPF01000784.1:0-2818 GCF_004022735.1 Mesorhizobium sp. M7A.F.Ca.AU.001.01.1.1 | reverse complement strand
CGGCCTGGGCGGACTGCTCGAAAAGCTCCGGGACGCCGGTCACGGCAACACCGCGGACTCCTGGGTCGGAACCGGCCAGAACCAGTCGATCAACGCCAACGATCTTGGCGCCGCGATCGGACCGCAGATCATCCGCGAGATCGCGCAACGGACCGGACTGGACGAGCAGGAACTGCTCAAGCAACTGTCCACCGCCCTGCCCGGCATCGTCGACAAGCTGACGCCGAATGGCCAGGTGCCGCAGCAGCACCAGGTCGCATCCGCGTTCAACAGCTGACGCGGCGCAGCCACGACAATTGGAGCGCTGCGCTTCGTGCGCAGTGCTTCGGCTTGCCGGTGATGGGATGAGTGTCTGGAGCGGGTAGCGGGAATCGAACCCGCATATTCAGCTTGGAAGGCTGCTGCTCTACCACTGAGCTATACCCGCGCCTTACCTGAAGTACCGGATTCATCCGAAAAGCGCCATGCACTTTTCGGTCCGATTCTTGTCGCGTTTCAGGGCTTCCGGGCCGGCAGTGGTGGAGAGGGTTGGATTCGAACCAACGTAAGCTAAGCTAACGGATTTACAGTCCGTCCCCTTTAACCACTCGGGCACCTCTCCAGTCTGCCGCCGGAGCCATGCAACGAGGCATTCACGCCGATCCGGACCCGAGTTATGTGTTCTCCGAAACCAGCGCAGCGCCTTATGGCGGCAAGGCCATTGGGTGTCAACCGCGCAGCCAGCGTTTTTCGATGTTGTTCGCCGGCTGTGACGGCGGGCCATATCCTTGGCCGGAGGACACCGCTATAGAAGCCAGCCATGAGCGATAAAACCAACACCCCCAAAGACACCCATTACGCCAAGCTGCGCCGCGCCTATCGCGACGAGAAAAGCGGCGGCGCGCCGGCGTTCCGGCCTCGACAGCCGGTTCCGCCGGGCGAAAATGCCGCGGACGGACTGGTGCGGCTCTACGGCCTGCACACGGTTCGCGCCGCACTCGACAATCCGCGCCGCAAGATCAGGAAGATGCTGGTGACGCGCAATGCGGCCGAGCGCCTCGAAATCGCCGATCTCGCCGCCCTGCCCTTCAAGACGGAACTGGTCGAACCCAGGGATATCGACAAGATCACAGGGTCGGATGCCGTGCATCAGGGTGTGCTGATCGAGGCCGAGCCGCTTAAAGCCAAGCGGCTCGATGCGCTTGGTGACGCGAATCTGGTGCTGGTGCTCGACCAGATCACCGACCCGCACAATGTCGGCGCCATCCTGCGCTCGGCGGTCGCCTTCGGCGCCGGCGCGCTGATCACCACGGCCCGCCACAGCCCGCAGGAATCGGGCGTGCTGGCGAAATCCGCCTCGGGCGCGCTGGAGCACATCGACCAGATCGAGGTGAAGAACCTCGCCGAAGCGCTCGGCCAGCTGCACGAGGCCGGCTTTCGCACCATCGGGCTTGATTCGGACGCGCCGGCCGAACTCGAAAAGAGCTTTGCCGGAGAAAAGATCGCCCTGGTGCTGGGCGCCGAAGGCAAAGGCCTGCGCCAGAAGACCCGCGAGACGGTGACCACGCTGGCGCGGCTCGACATGCCCGGCGCCATCCATTCGCTCAACGTATCGAATGCCGCGGCGATCAGCCTTTACGTGGCACGGGCATTTTTGAAGCGCGGCTAAGCCAAAAACATCTCGAAACGAGAAACGGGTTCCGGCCATAGACGCCGGAACCCGTTCTTCGATGGGCCAGGAGTTGGCGGCTTGGGAACGTTGCGCCGCCCTCTCCTGACCTATGCCGCTTTGCCCCGGGTGCCGGCTGCCTCGCTGCCGACCTCGAAATCGGCCATCCTCTCCAGCGCCCTGACCAGGGCCGAATGATCCTCCTTGGCGCCGCCATTGGCCGCGCAGGCGTTGAACAGCTGCTGCGTGGTCGACGTGTTGGGCAGCGACACGCCGAGCGCTTTCGCGCCCTCCAGCGCGAGGTTCAGATCCTTCTGGTGCAGTTCGATCCGAAAACCCGGGGCGAAGGTGCGCTTGACCATACGCTCGCCATGCACTTCCAGAATGCGCGAAGCCGCCAGCCCGCCCATCAGCGCCTGCCTGACCTTGGCCGGATCCGCGCCGGCTTTCGAAGCAAAAACAAGCGCTTCGGCGACGGCTTCAATGGTCAGCGCGACGACGATCTGGTTGGCCACCTTGGTGGTCTGGCCAACGCCGTTGGGCCCGACCAGGGTGATGTTCTTGCCTATCTTCTCGAACACGGGCTTGGCGCGCTCGAAGGGTTTCTCCTCGCCGCCGACCATGATGGTGAGCGACGCCGCCTTGGCGCCAACCTCGCCGCCCGAGACCGGCGCGTCGAGATAGTCGCAGCCTAGATCGTTGATTTTCCTGGCAAAAATCTTGGTCTCGATCGGTGAGATCGAGCTCATGTCGATGACCAGCTTGCCTTTGGTCAGACCGGACGCGACGCCGTTCTCGTGAAACAGCACATCGGCGACCTGCGGTGTGTCGGGCACCATCAGAATGATGATGTCGGCGGCCTTCGCCACGGCAGCATGGCCGGTGACTGACGTTAGGCCCTTGGCGACGAGATCGGCTGAGAGTTGCGATCGATGGTCGCTGGCTATGATCCTGTAGCCCGCGTCCAACAGGTGCCCCGCCATCGGTGCGCCCATGATGCCGAGGCCGATGAAGCCGATGGTTTCCATTTTGGTTCTCCAGTTGCTTGTGTGAAACGCCCCCTCATCCGGCCGCTAGCGCGGCCATCTTCCCCCGAGGGGAGAAGAGAAGCCGACGTTGGTGCCTGTCTCTTCTCCCCACCGGGGAGAAGGTGGCCCGAAGGGCCGGATG
>NZ_RZPF01000783.1:0-2820 GCF_004022735.1 Mesorhizobium sp. M7A.F.Ca.AU.001.01.1.1 | reverse complement strand
ATGCGTTCGCGCAACTTGGCCCGGTTGGCGACCCGGGCGGGATTGGTGGCGAAGTCGGGATTGGCAGGCAGGTCGTCCAGCCCGACGGCAGCGCAGAATTTGGTGAACTGGCCGTCATTGCCCACCGCCAGGATGATGTGCCCATCCCGGACCGGCACCACCTCGTAGGGGGCGATGTTCATATGCGCATTGCCCATCTGCACCGGCGATTTGCCGGAGACGAGATAGTTCAAATTCTGGTTGCCGAGCGCCGAGATCTGGGTGTCGAAAAGCGCCATGTCGACATGCTGACCGTCGCCGGTCTGCTCGGCATGGCGCAGTGCTGCCTGGATGGCGATGACCGAATAAAGGCCGGTGAAGATGTCCGAGATGGCAACGCCCGCCTTTTGCGGCTCGCGGCCGACCTCGCCGGTGATCGACATCATGCCGGCCATGGCCTGGATGATGAAGTCGTAGCCGGCGCGCGGTGCGTACGGACCGTCCTGGCCGAAACCGGTGATCGAGCAGTAGACGAGGCGCGGGTTGATCTTGCGCAGGCTGTCATAGTCGAGGCCGTATTTCTTCAGGCCGCCGAGCTTGAAGTTCTCGATCAGCACGTCCGAAGTGGCGACCAGCCGGCGCACCGTCTCGGCGCCTTCCGGGGTCGAGAAATCGATGGCGATGGAGCGCTTGCCGCGATTGCAGGAATGGTAATAGGCGGCCGACAGGTTCTCGCCGTCCTTGCCCATGACGAAGGGCGGGCCCCATTTGCGGGTGTCGTCGCCGCCATCGGGGCTCTCGACCTTGATGACATCGGCGCCGAGATCGGCAAGCAACTGCCCGGCCCATGGCCCGGCAAGGATGCGGGCGAGTTCGACGACGCGGACGCCTTTCAGCGGGGGCTCAGCCATGGATCACCGTGGTTGCCGCAATCACTGCGATTGCTGCGAAAGCAGAGCCTCTATCAAGCCCTGCAACGGCTGTCACGGCTCTTGCAATGGGCCAATCCGTCACGCTTTGAGGACTTCGTCGGCCCAGGCGGCGAAATCATCCATGATAATGTCGCGATTCACCTCGTTCAGGCTTTCGTGGCGGGTGTCGGCGTAAACCTTTGAAACCAGATTCGAAAAGCCCATCTTGCGCATGCGATTGGCAAGATGGGTGATCCCTTTGCCATAGTCGGAAGCCGGATCCTTCTCGCCGCCGACGATGCTGACGGGCAGGTCGCGCCGGATACCGGCAAAGCCGGCATCCTTGCCACCGTTCAGCGCCATACCGACGACGTCGCGCCACATCGACACCGAAGCGTCCCAGCCGCACAAGGGATCGGCAATGTATTTCGCCACTTCCGCTTCGTCGCGCGACAGCCAGTCGAACAGCGTGCGGTGATTGGGCACCGCCTTGCCCCAGGCCTGGAAGGTGAGTTTCGGCAGCAGGCGCGATGGCACGTCGGAGCCGAGCCGCATCCGTTCCCAGGCAAGGATGCCGAGCGCAAGCTGCCCAAGCGGGCCTTGGGAGAAATTGCCGTTCCAGATTGCTGCCGCGTGAACGCGTGGCGAGTGGCGCAACAGGTAGTTCAGCGCCACCGACGCACCCATCGAATGGCCAAACAGGATGACCGGTCTGTTTGGCCGTTCGCGGGCGATGAGATCATGGATGACGTCGACGTCGGCGATCACCTTGGCGGCACCGTCCCTGTCGGCGAACCTGCCGAGCGGAGCGTCGGACGCCTTGGTCGCGCCGTGGCCGCGATGATCGTGGACATAGACGTCGAAACCGCGCGAGCCAAGAAAATCGGCAAAGCGGGCATAGCGCGCTGCGTGCTCGGCTAGCCCGTGATTGATCTGGACGACGGCGCGTGCCCGGCCATCGGCCTGCCTGACGAAAAGATTGAGCTCGGCACCGGTCGGCGAGGCAACCACGCGCTGCTGGCTGAATGACATGCCGCCTGGTCCCGCCCTTGCTTTTGTCGTCGTTGGCTTTGTTTGCGCCGGCCCACATTATGCGTCAATCCGGCAAACCCGCTTTTCGCGACGATGTTTCTTGCGTTCGGTCAGCAAAATATCGCAATTCTGACATGGAGACAGCTTCAGTCTGTCGCCCACTTCTTCAGCCGGGGATTCTCCATGCGCATCGGTGTCGTTTTCGGATTGGCCATGTTGGCGGCGTCGCTGGCCGGGGCCGCGCATGCCGACGTGAAGATGAGCGGCAGCTTCGTCGCCGACGCCGCCTGTCCGGCGACGCAAGCGATCAAGAACGGCAAGAACCCCGGCAATGTCTCGACCGATGCCGGGCAGAGCTATCAGTTGCTTGCCGGCAACAAGGAGACGCCGACGCATTATCTCATCCTGGTGCCGGGCGCCGATCCGGAGCGCCGCTGGGTGAAGGTCAGCTGCGGCCATGTTTCCGGCAGCAGCGCGGCGACCGTGCCGGCCGCGCCTGACGGGCAAGGCAAGCCGGCGGCATCGGGGAAGCCCGAATACGTCTTCGCGCTGAGCTGGCAGCCGGCGTTTTGCGAGACAAAGTCGAACAAGACCGAATGCAGGGCACAAAGTGCCGGCGATTTCGACGCCACGCATTTCACCTTGCACGGCCTGTGGCCGCAGCCGAATGGCAATTTCTATTGCCAGGCGACGGCGAGCGACAAGGCCAACGACAATCCGGCCCACTGGAAAGACCTGCCGCCGGTCAATCTTGACGCCAACACCCGCACGGAACTCGATCAGGTGATGCCTGGAACGGCCTCCCATCTCGAACGGCATGAATGGATCAAGCACGGCACCTGCTACGGCAAGAGCCAGCAGGACTATTTCTCCGATGCGCTGAATTTGATGCGCGCGG
>NZ_RZPF01000782.1:0-2820 GCF_004022735.1 Mesorhizobium sp. M7A.F.Ca.AU.001.01.1.1 | reverse complement strand
CGAGGGCTGCATGCAAGGCGGCCACCGCGTCGTCGTCATTGACCTCGCCCCAGGCGGCGCCGATCGCCCATGAGCCAAAACCGACTTCGCTGACTGATGTGCCGGTGCGGCCGAATTTCCGTGCTTGCATCTTGCTGTTCCTGACTGCGGCTTTGCCGGCAATTCCGGCTCTGCGATTCTGATTTCGGGGAGCCATGGCAATGCGATTGACATCCCTCTCTGTAAGATTTACCAGATTACAGGGTTGTATGACAACCCTGTAAGACTGCAATCATTTGGAGTCGGGAGGATCTCAAATTGAACACCGTTCTTAAAATGGGCGCGGCCCTGTGCCTTGGCGCGCTAGCTCATCCTGCGTGGGCCGAAGACAACATTGTCAAGATCGGCGTCGTAGCCGCCGAATCCGGCTCGTTCGTCTCCGCCGGCCATACGCTGCCGGCGGGCGTCGGCCTCGCCGTCAAGCAGATCAACGATGCCGGCGGCTTCAAGGTCGGCGGCAAAACCTACAAGCTGGAAATGGTCAAGCGCGATGACCGCACCGATATCGCCACTGCAATCGCCGCCACCCAGGAGCTGGTGCGCGACGTGAAGGTGCAGGCGATCTTCGGCTCGGAAACGCATGACTTCACGCTGGCCATGGCCAAGATCACCCAGCCGGCCAAGATCATCCATTTCGCCGGCAATTCGACGTTGGCGAAAATCTTGACACCGGACTCGGTCAAGCCCGGCGGCGAGGATCACTATCTCTTCCAGTCCGAGCCGCAGGAATTCCAGCGCTCCGGATCGACCGCGCGCGGCGTGCTCACCCTGCTCGAGCCGCTACTTGGCTTCAAGCCGAAAAAGTCAGTGATGATCGTCGGCAACGATGCCACCGGCCAGTTCCTGTCATCCTACTACTACAAGGCATTGAAGGCCGAAGGGCAGGACGTGCCGGACATCATCTTCTATCCGCCTGATACCACCGATTTCTCGCCCTTCCTGACGCGGGCCAAGAGCCTCAATCCGGACATTATCCACTTCTGGTACAATGGCGATTCAACGCTGACGGCGCTGCCGCAGGCGCTCGAACTCGGTGCGGCGAAAAGCTACTTCCTGTTCGGCGTTGACCCCGGCATCTGGAAGGAAAAGCAGCTGTCCGCCGATGTGCCGGTGGCGATGAGCTGTGTCCCGGTGTGCTGGGGCGAGTCCTCGAACCCGAAGGCCAAGGCTTATTTCGACGCCTACTTCGCCGCGGGCGCGCCGCATGGCGTGACCTCGTCGGTGTCGCTGCTCTACCACGATTACGTCCACTTCCTCGTCGAAGCCTGGCAGAAGGCCGACAGTTTCGATCCGGACAAGACGGTCGACGCATTGCTGAGCCTCCACCACCAGGGCGTGGTCTCGGATGATTTGACCTTTAACCAGACCCACCAGGTCACCCACGCGACGGAAGTCTGCGCGGCGGCACCCGGCGGCGCCATCTCCTGCGCCATGCAGCAGCCCCCGGCCGAAGCGCCGAAGAGCTGAAGCTTCATCATACCCGAGTTGGCGGAATCCACCGCCAACTCCCTTTCTTGCAAGACAGGCAGGTCTCGATCGCCGTGGATATCTTCATCCAGCAAATCCTCAACGGCCTTTCCATCGCCAGCGTCATCACGCTCATCGCCATTGGCGTGACGCTGATCTTCGGCCTCACCGGCATCATCAATTTCGCTCATGGCGAATTCCTCATGATCGGCGGCATCGTCACTTGGCTCGCCGTCAGCGCGGGCCTCGGCTTTCCCATAGCGGTGGTGCTGGCCATCCTGGCTGTCGGGCTGATGGGCTATGTGCTCGAGCGCGGCCTGTTCCGCTTCACGCTGGAGCGACCGACCAACGGCTTCATCGTCTCGCTCGGCCTCATCGTCGTCCTGCAGCATGTCGTCGTGCTGTGCTGGAACCCCAACCAGAAAAGCATCCCGCGCCCGCTGACCACGGTGTGGGAGGTCGGCGGTGTACGCATCGCTTCTGTGCGCGTCATGGTCATACTGATCACCATCGCCGTGGTGGCGCTGAGCTTCCGCATGATCACCGCGAGCCGCTACGGCCGTGCCTTGCGGGCCAGCGTCGAGGACCGTGACACCGCCGCTTTGATGGGCATTCCGGTGCGCCGCTACATCACCGGCGTCTTCGTGCTCGGCAGCGCGCTGGCCGGCCTTGGTGGCGCGCTTCTGATCGCGCTGTTCCCGATCACGCCGTTCACCGGCGGCACCATGGTGATGAAGGGCTTTGCCGTCGCGCTCATCGGCGGGCTCGGCAACATCTATGGCGCCGTCGCCGCCGGCCTCATCCTCGGCATCGTTGAAGGCTTCAGCGCCGGCTACGGCTTCTCGCAATGGACCGATGCCTACTCCTTCGTCTTGATGATCCTGGTGCTGATCGTGCGCCCGCACGGCCTGTTCGGCGGCACCAGCGGACCGAGGATGGCGTCATGAACGGCGGTGCCACCCTCAAGCCGCTGCGCGCGCTGCTGCCGGTGCTGGTCATCCTGGCGCTGATCGCGCTGGTGCCGCTCGCCTCGCCCTCGAACCGCTTCCTGTCGCTGGCGATTTCGGCCGGCACCAACGTCATCGCGCTTTACGGCCTGTCGGTTCTGTTCGGCCAGACCGGCATCCTGTCGATGGGGCATGCGGCGCTGGTCGGTGTCGGTGCCTACGGGGCGGCGATCCTCGCGCGGGACTTCGGCGTCGGCTTCTGGACGGCACTGCCGGTGGCCGCCCTGGCAAGTGCCGTCTTCGCCCTGATCGTCGGCATTCCCTCCCTGCGCGTCGGCGGCCATCACTTCGTCCTCCTGACCCTCGC
>NZ_RZPF01000781.1:0-2823 GCF_004022735.1 Mesorhizobium sp. M7A.F.Ca.AU.001.01.1.1 | reverse complement strand
GGGCAGGCGAGTGGACGTCTCATCTGCTTGACCGCCCAAGCCTGGCAACCGCCTATTTTCGCCAAGCCGATCTTGTGACTGCATACGCGACCGCAATGGCGCGCTTCCGTCTGCAGCTCGCAGGGCGTGCCGGCGAAAACAACCTTGCGGTCCCTCTCGAACCACTGCTTTTGCGGGCGGAATTCCGTGCGCGGACATGGCGCTCGGCGGACGGCAGCCTGTTGCAAGGCTTCGCCGGCAAGGGCGGCTTCCGGCTGACTATCGGCAACTGCCTGGCGCGCATCTGCGCTGCCAGCGAATGCAGCGATGCCGGTTGGCCGGTTTACGCCTGCAGCGACGGAGGCAAGCGCAAGATGTCCGTCACGGATTTTGTGACGGCAAACTTCGGCGGCGTCTCCTACCGCCGATTGAGCGCCTCCCCTTCACAGGAATGACAGCGCCGACCGTCTTGCTGCGGCGTTCAGCAAAGGGCGGTGTCCCTCCTCACCGCAAACGCCGCCTGCACCGCGCGATTGACGGTGACCGGCAGGATCGACATGTGGTTCTCGCCGGCATGCAGTTCGAAACTGGCGCGCACGCCCGGGAGAGCATCAAGACGCTGCGCCATTGCCCGCGCGAATGCGTCGGTGCGTGTCACCTTTTTCTGCTTCAGGCGCTTTTCCTCGTCCTCGGCGCCAATCTGGAACGGCGCCAGCTTCTCGGTCTCGTACTCGCCGGCCGACAGGATCATGGTCGCCGCCAAACCATCGGGAATGGCGGCCTCGAAGGCTTCGAGAAAGCGGTCGATGGCACGCTCTTCCCAATAGATGGCGGGGCTCGCCGCGATCCAGGTCTGAAAGGAAGAAGGCCGCGTGAACAGGGCGTAGAGCGCAAACAGGCCACCGAAAGAATGGCCGTAAAGCGCCTGGCGGCTGGCATCGACCGTGACCCGGCTGGCGACCCACGGCTTCAGCTCATCCTCGATGAAAGCAAGGAATTTCCCTGCCCCACCGGTCCGGACTTCGGACGTGCCTTCGTGGAAGGGCGGGTAGGTCTTGCCTGGCGGCGGGCCGAGATCCCATGAGCGGCGCAGCGGATCATAGGCGCCGTCGACGGGATAGCCGATGGCGACGATGACGCCCCAGCCGACATTGGTGCCCGTGGGATAGAAGGCCTGCGCGCGCATGGCGTCGACCGCCGTGCCGATGACGGCGTTGCCGTCGGTCATGTAGAGGACCGGCCAGCCGGCCTCGGGCACCGGCCCGGACGGCACATGCAGGAATATCCGCCAGGGCGCGCCGCCCTGCGCCGGAACAAGATCGTGGACCGCCGTGTTGGCGATCAGGGCTGGCGTCGCGTTGGACATGGATATCTTGGACATGGATATCTCCAGGCAAAACGGTCAGCGGCGGCGCAGCAGCCACATCAGCACCGGGCCGCCGATCAACGTGGCGACGAGACCGGCCGGGATCTGGCGCGGGAAGATGGCGATCCGGCCCACCCAGTCGGCGGCGACCATGATCAGCGCGCCGGCGAGCACCGCGCCAATGGCCTGCGGCAGCGCACGGGAAAGGCCAAGGCGACGAGCAAGATGCGGCGCCATAAGGCCGATGAAGGTCAGCGGACCGACGATCAGCGTCGAAGCCGCGGTGAGTGCCGCGACGGCCAGCAGCACGAGAAGCCGCGCCCTCTTCAGGTTGATGCCAAGGCCCTGAACGGCGGCGGAGCCGAGCGGCAGGATGTCGAGCCAGCGCATGAAGAAAGGCGCGAGCGCGAAGAGGCAGACCGCGATACCACCGGTCAGCAGGGCGTCACCGACATCGACGCCATAGGTCGAACCGGTCAGCCAGTTGAGCAGCAGCATGGCGCGAGGATCGCCGGTCGCGGTGAGCACCAGGATCAGCGCGTCGAACAAGGCCGTCAGGGCAACGCCGGCAAGCAGCAGCCGCGACGGCGACAGTGCATTGCGCCGCCCGACCAGCACGACGATCGTCAGCGCCAGCAAGGCGCCCGCGAGTGCGGCGCCGAGCATTGCCGCGCGGTCGAAGCCGTCGCTGAGCAACAGCAGCGCCAGCACGCCGAAAGAGGCGCCGCCGGAAATGCCGAGCACTTCGGGTGCTGCCATCGGGTTGCCGGTCATGCGCTGCATCAGCGTGCCGGCGACCGCGAGCAGGACGCCCGCCGACAGGGCTACGACGACGCGAGGCGCGCGCAGGGCAAGCAGCTCGGTCAAATCCTCGGATGCGATCCAGTGCCAACCGCCTGCGCCACGGCCAAAGCCCATTGCGACGACAACCGCGAGGATGAGCGCCAGCAGGCCGGCGATCAACGGCAGGCCGTTTGTCGGCAGGCGTACGGACGACATCATATCGGCCTGCCTTTCGGGGGTGGTTCGCATTCGCGGCAACAGGAACAGCAGCAGCGGCGCGCCGAGCAAAGCGGTCGCGGTGCCGGCGGGGATTTCGCCGGCGAACGGCAGATGCTGCACCAGGCGGTCGGTGAGCCAGAGCAGGGCGCCGCCGACCAGCGGCGACCAGACCAGGCGGCGGCCAAGCGTGCGCGCTCCGGCCAGCCGCGCCAGCGCCGGGGCAGCGAGCGCTACGAACCCGATGACGCCGACCTCGGCGACGACCAGCGCGCCAAGCGAGACGGCGACAGCCATGCCGGCAAGGCGGATGACGGCCGGGCGGGTGCCGAGCGATGCCGCGCCGTCGTCGCTGAGATCGAGCAGGCGTAGCGGTCGCCAGAGCAGGAACGCGGCGCAGATGCCGGCCAGCAGCCACGGCGCCAGAGCAACGACGGCCGCATCGCCATTCTGCACCAGCGAGCCGCTCTGCCAGATGA
>NZ_RZPF01000077.1:0-13124 GCF_004022735.1 Mesorhizobium sp. M7A.F.Ca.AU.001.01.1.1 | reverse complement strand
CGCTGGCGCTGGCCTCCCGACAGCTTGACGCCGCGCTCGCCGACAAACGCCTCGTAGCCGGCGCGGTCCCTGTTGTCGCGCAAGGTCAGGATGAACTCGTGCGCCTCAGCCTTTTTCGCCGCCGCGATCACCTCCGCATCGGTCGCGTCAGGCATGCCGAGCTTGATGTTGTCGCGCAGCGAACGGTGGAACAGCGCCGTGTCCTGGCTGACGACGCCGATATTGGCGCGCAGCGAATTCTGCGTAACTTTGGCGACATCCTGGCCATCGATGGTGATCGACCCGCTCTCGAGATCGTAGAGGCGCAGGATCAGATTGGCGAGGGTCGTCTTGCCGGCGCCGGACGGTCCGACCAGCCCTACCTTCTCGCCTGGCCTGACGACAAGGTCGATGCCGTTCAGCACGCCGAAACCTTTGCCGTAGTGGAACTCGACGTTCTTCACCGCGATACGGCCACCCGCAACGACGAGTTCCTTGGCGTCGGGCGCATCGGTGAGGCCGAGCGGCTGCGAGATCAGCGCCTTGGAATTCTCCAGCACGCCGAGGTTTCGCAAGATGCTGTTGAGCTGCATCATCAGCCGGCCGAGCAGCATGTTGAGCCGCAGCACCAGCGACAGGGTGAAGGCGACCGCGCCGACGGTGATCGAGCCCTCGACCCAGAGATAGACGGCAAAGCAGCCGATCGCCGTGATCATGATGCCCGACAGCGTGGTCAGCGCCATGCGCACGCCGGTCAGCCGGCGGGTGAACGGGCGCAATGCGTCGAGATAGATGTCGAAACCGTTCCTGATGTAGCGGTCGTCGCCATCGGCCGAGAACAGTTTCAGCGTCTGCACGTTGGAATAGGAATCGACGATGCGGCCGGTGATCATCGAGCCGGCCTCGGCTGTTTCCTCGGCATGCTTGCGGATTGCCGGCAAATAGAGCTTGGCCAGCCAGCCGAAGGCGGAAATCCAGATCACCACCAGAACCGCCAGCCTGAGATCGAGGCCTGCGACCAGCGCCAGCGTCGTCACCGTGTAGACGATCATAAACCAGACGACCTCGATGAAGCTTTCCATCAAGTCGCCGGTCGCCTGGCCCGCCTGCCAGACCTTCGTCGCGATGCGGCCGGCGAAATCGTTCTGGAAAAAGGCGTAGGACTGGCGCGAGACATGCCGGTGCGCCTGCCAGCGCACCAGATTGTAGAAGCCCGGCGTGATCGTCTGTTCGTCGACCAGCGCCGACAGGCCGACGACGACGGTGCGGATGACCAGCACCACCACGGCCATGAAAACCAGTTCAGGGCCGGCGGCGGCCCACAGTGCGTGCCAGCTGCGCTCGGCGGGAAGCTGGTCGAGAATATCGACCAGCCGCCCGACGAAGTAGAACAGGCCGGCCTCGACCAGCGGCGCGATGCCGCCGATGACCAGCATGGCGAAGAAGGCGAACTTCGCCTGGCCGACATAGTGCCAGAGAAAGCCGCCGACACTGATCGGTGGCCGAAGATTCGCCGGCTCCCTGAACGGATAGACCCAGTTCTCGAACCAGCGATAGACGGCTGTCATCATGCGGCGGCCATCATTCTGCGGCTTGCCTCTTTGCAAGTGCGTCGTTGGCGGGACCGTCCTCAAGCAGGAACCCGCCCGACTGGCGCTGCCAGAGCTGCGCGTAGAGCCCGCCCTTGGCGACGAGTTCTTCGTGCGAACCTTCCTCGATGACACGGCCCTTGTCCATCACCACCAGCCTGTCCATCGCCGCGATGGTCGACAGCCGGTGCGCGATGGCGATGACGGTCTTGCCTTGCATGAGCTTGTAGAGATTCTCCTGGATCGCCGCCTCGGCTTCGGAATCAAGCGCCGAGGTCGCTTCGTCAAGGATAAGTATAGGTGCGTCCTTCAACATAACGCGAGCAATGGCGACGCGTTGCCGCTGGCCACCGGACAATTTGACGCCGCGGTCACCGACATAGGCGTCGAAGCCCTTGCGGCCGCTGGCATCCGAAAGCCCCGATATGAAGTCCAGCGCCTCGGCGCGCCGCGCCGCCTCGACAAGCATCTCG
Organism: Mesorhizobium sp. M7A.F.Ca.AU.001.01.1.1; assembly: GCF_004022735.1. Taxonomy (NCBI): domain Bacteria; kingdom Pseudomonadati; phylum Pseudomonadota; class Alphaproteobacteria; order Hyphomicrobiales; family Phyllobacteriaceae; genus Mesorhizobium; species Mesorhizobium sp. M7A.F.Ca.AU.001.01.1.1. Next base: position 11,083 of record NZ_RZPF01000077.1, on the reverse strand, counting down.
TCGGTTGCATCGGGCCGGCCATAAAGGATGTTCTCGCGCACCGAACGATGCAGCAGCGAGGTGTCCTGCGTGACCATGCCGATCTGCGCACGAAGCGAATCCTGCTTCACAGCGGCGATTTCCTGGCCATCGACCAATATCTGCCCGGCTTCGAGGTCGTAGAAGCGCAGCAACAGGTTGACCAGCGTGGACTTGCCGGCGCCGGAACGGCCGACGATGCCGACCTTCTCGCCCGGCTTCACCGCCAGCGACAGGCCCTCGATCACACCCTTCTGCTTGCCGTAGTGGAAGCGAATGTCCTCGAAGCGGATCTCACCCCTGGAAACGCTGATCTCCTTCGCGTCCGGCCGGTCCTCGACAAGGCGCGGCAGCGAGATCGAGGCGATACCGTCCTGCACCGTGCCGATGTTCTCGAACAGGCCCGACATTTCCCACATGATCCATTGCGACATGCCCCACAACCTGAGCACAAGGCCGATGACCACGGCGACCGCGCCGATCGTCACTGCTTGCCCCAGCCACAGCCACAGCGCCATCGCGGTCACCGAGAACAAGAGCAGCGCGTTCAGTATGTAGAGCGAGCCGAAAAGCACTGTCACCAGGCGCATCGACCGGTAGACCGTTTCGAGAAAGCCGGACATACCGTCTTTGGCGAATGACGCTTCGCGGCGTGCATGGCTGAACAGCTTGACCGTCTGGATGTTTGAGTAGCTGTCGACGACCCGGCCCGTCATGATCGAGCGCGCATTGGCCTGTTCCTCGCCGACCTTGCCCAGCCGGGGAATGAAAAACCGCAGCAAAAGGATATAGCCGACCAGCCAGACGCCGAGCGGCGCGGCCAGCCGCCAGTCGGCCGAGCCGACGATGAGCAGCATGCCGAGGAAGTAGACGATAACGTAATTCAGGACGTCGATCACCTTGATGACGCATTCGCGCACGGCGAGAGCCGTCTGCATCAGCTTGGTCGCGATGCGGCCGGCGAACTCGTCCTGGTAGAAACTCATCGACTGCTTGAGCAGATAGCGGTGCACCTGCCAGCGGATGCGCATGGGATAGTTGCCCATCAGCGTTTGCTGGTTGAGGAGCGAATGCAGCCATACGGTGCCCGGCAGTGCGAACAGCACGATGAAGGCCATGCCGGCAAGCTTCCAGGCTTCCGTCTGCAGGAAGGTTTCGCGATTCTGCCCCGACAGCCAGTCGACGATGCGGCCGAGGAAGCCGAACATCCACACTTCCGCGATCGCGATGGCCGTCACCAGCACTGCGTCGAAAAGGATATAGGGCCAGGCGCCGCGCGTATAATGCACGCAGAAGGCAACCAGCGTCTTGGGCGGCTCGACCGGTTCCGCCGCGGGGAACGGATCGAGCCTTTTTTCAAACCAGCTAAACAACAACATAGGTCATGCCTGTGAAATGTGTTTGCCGCTTACGCGGCACGTGAGCGTACGAAGTCCCCGGAACCCATGGCGTCGAGTGCCGACGGTCCGGAATCACCCGGACCGTCGGCAATGCTTCGCGCAATATAGGGGCTCGCGGGCTTTTCGCCGACAGCTGCGCCAGACGATCCTGACGACACGGTGCCGCCAGCCCGGTTTTTCGGGCCAGGCCGGATCAGCCGGATGATCCGGCGCACCAGCGACGGCCGCCCGGGATCGGGAACCGCGCGCGAAAAATCGACATCCGGCAGCATGCCGCGATGCGGCCGGCGGCGAACCTCGGCGTGAACCGCCGACGAATAGGTGTCGCCGATCAGCAGCGCCCAGGTCGGCAGTCGGTGGATATGCAGGCTCCTCGAGCCCGGTATTCTGTAGGGATCGAACATCGGTCCGTCCTCCGTGTGAAAATCGAGATAAAAAGGCGAAGCAATATCGTCCGCCGGCATTCGCCCGGAGACACGCATTGCATCGGTCCGGACATGACGAGTGTCGGTCCGGACAGCTTCAGTTGGGGCGTTCAGCCCTTTTGACTTTTTGAAAAACATCGCAGGATTCCTTCGGAAGCCGAAAAATCGTTTCGGCGGGAATCGGTGCGATCAAGTCTTAGAGAGTCAGGAGAATCGTCGTACCGAAACCGCCGGCAGGCAGGTAAGCCCACGAGAGGGGCGCTGGATGTGCATGGTCATCATGAATTACCCCTCCATCGGTTCGGGTTGACAATGCTGGTTGTATACCCGACTTCGCAGAAAATGGCCACCCGCAGGTCCAGCAATTTCCAAAACCGCCAAGCCGCTGTGGCCGATCCGCCACTTATTAGAAGGACGCGGAAATGAACCGTCGTCTCCGCATCGCGCTCTACCAGCCTGACATTGCCGGCAACACCGGAACAATCCTGCGCTTCGCCGCGTGCCTCGGACTTGGCGTCGACATCATCGAACCGGCCGGATTTCCGCTCTCCGACAAGTCGCTCAAGCGAGCCGGCATGGACTACCTCGAAATGGCTGCCCTGACCCGGCATGTCGACTGGCACGCCTTCGAGGAATGGCGCAAGGCTGGTTCGCACCGGCTGGTGCTGCTGTCGACCAAAGCCACGACGGCCTACACCAGCTTCAGCTTCGCGGACGGTGACGTCCTCCTGTTCGGCCGCGAATCCGCAGGCGTGCCGGATCCTGTCCATCAGGCGGCGAATGCGCGCCTGACCATCCCCATGCAGGGTACGGCGCGCAGCATCAACGTGGCGCTCTCCGTCGCCATGGTGGTGGGCGAAGCCATCCGGCAACTCGGATAACGGCACTCCGTCTCCCGACATCTCGACCCAGGCGCACATCGCCTTCTCCTTCGTTTGCACATCCAGGGTTTCTTCGCTACAAGCTCAACTTAACTTGAGGTCAAGCAGAAAAATCGGGACGGAAAATCAGACATGGCGCCTGTAACGGAATTAACGGTTGGCCAGGTGGCCATGCGCAGCGGGGTGGCGGTGTCGGCGCTGCATTTCTACGAGGCCCGCGGCTTGATCCGCAGCCACCGCACGTCGGGCAACCAGCGCCGCTACGGCCGCGACGTGCTGCGGCGCGTGGCGATCATCAAGGTCGCACAGGAGGTCGGCATCTCGCTGGCCGAAATCGGTGCCGCACTTGAATCACTGCCCGAAAGCCGCACGCCGACGCGCGACGACTGGAACCTTTTGTCGACCGCCTGGCGCGACGGGCTCGATCACAAGATCGCCCAGTTGAAGAAACTGCGCGAAGGGCTGACCGACTGCATCGGCTGCGGCTGCATGTCGATCGACAAATGCCCGCTGCGCAACAAGGGTGACCGGCTGGCACGCGAGGGAACGGGGGCAAGGAGGCTGGTCGCTCTTCCTTCTCCCCGTTCACGGGGAGAAGGTGCCTGAACGCAGTGAAGGCAGATGAGGGGCGGCGCCAGCATTGAGAGGTTCGTGCCGCTCCTCAACCTGCCTGCCGGCACCCTCTCCCCGTAAACGGGGCGACGAAATCCTAGTCGGCCGCAGGCAACCGCCTGATGGTGAACTCGATCAGGTCGCCCGGCCGCTCGAACCAGCTTTCGATCTCGGTCCAGTAGGCCTGCTTGGGAAAGCGCTCGAACCATTCCTTGGCCTTGAGCCGGGCATCGGAGCGTGGCAGCACGAAGGTCTCGCGCAGGAAACCGTCGCGCGGCATACGCACGCGCTCGGCACGGCTTTGGTCGAGCCTTTTCTTTAGGCCATCCAGCGGCGGTCTTGCCGGGGTGCGCACGAAACAACTCCTTGCACCGTAATGACACTTGACCCTGTCCCCTAAGAGATTAGGGATCGCGCCGGCAAAAGACGAGTCATTTGTGGGACTCGCCGCCCCAACCGGAGACGGCATTTGGAACGACCAGAAATACCGGCGGGCCTGCCCGCCGACATCGAACAGAAGAAGATGAAGGCGCGCCTCTGGTTCGAGGCGCTGCGCGAACGCATCTGCGCCACCTTCGAGCAGATCGAGCAGGATCTTGGCGGGCCGCTGGCCTCGTGGTCGCCCGGCCGCTTCGAAAAGACGCCATGGGAACGTGACGAGGGGCGCGGCGGCGGCGGCACCATGTCGATGATGCACGGTCGCGTCTTCGAAAAGGTCGGCGTCCACACATCGACCGTCCATGGCGAGTTCTCACCCGAATTCAGGAAGCAGATGCCCGGTGCCGAGGAAGACCCGCGCTTCTGGGCATCCGGCATTTCGCTGATCGCGCACCCATGGAATCCCAACGTTCCGGCCGTGCACATGAACACGCGCATGGTGGTCACATCCAGCCAATGGTTCGGCGGCGGTGCCGATCTGACACCGGTGCTCGATCGCCGCCGCACCCAGGACGACCCCGACACGGTCGCCTTCCACCGCGCCATGCAATTCGCTTGCGAGAAGAATGTCGCGGTGGCCGATTACCCAAAATTCAAGGCCTGGTGCGACGAGTACTTCTATCTGTCGCACCGCAACGAGCCGCGCGGCACCGGTGGCATCTTCTTCGACTGGCTGCATTCGGGTGAGGACAAGGGCGGCTGGAATGCCGATTTCAACTTCGTCCAGGATGTCGGCCGCGCTTTTCTCGTCGTCTACGGCCACCTTGTGCGCGCCAACTTCAACGAGAACTGGACCGATGGCGACCGTGACGAACAGCTCATCCGCCGCGGCCGCTACGTCGAATTCAATCTGCTTCACGATCGCGGCACCATATTCGGACTGAAGACCGGCGGCAATGTCGCCGCCATCCTCTCCAGCCTGCCGCCCGAGGTCCGCTGGCCGTAACAAAATGGTGAGCCCGGCGTGAGCCGCATTGATGTCCCATTCGCTCGAATTGGGCATGGAATGTGGCACACGGTGCGGCGAAAAATTTCTTTTTCGTCTAATAGGCTCTTGAAAAGACTGGTCTATTTGTGGCGCGGGGTCGGGAAGCGCCGGCGGTTCGCCTGCGCGCAATTTCAGGAAAGTGCGAAACGGCTTTCCGACCGGAATTGCGTCAAGACAAAGCGAGCCGCGACCCGACGCGACCGGACGGCCCAAGACGACGCGGGACATCTTCGTCAAAAAGATACCCGCCTTTCCAGGAGTACTTCGCAATGCGCAAGATCATTGTTTCGTCGGCCGCCGCTGCCTTCTCGCTTCCGGTTCGGTGGCGTTCGCCGCCGTCAAGCACACCACCGGGACGATCAAGACCTTTGACACGACGGCCATGAGCCTGGTCCTCGACGATGGATCGTCTTTTACGCTTCCCAAGACCTTCAAGGATCCTGGCCTGCAGGTCGGTGAAAAGGTCCGTGTCTCATGGGACATGAGCGGCAAGAAAAAGATTGCCGAGGCTGTCAAGATCGCCAAGTGAAGGCCTGCCCGCCAAAACGGGACGAGACGAGGGCGGAGCGATGCTGCTCCGCCCTTTTGCCGTTGACGGCAACCAATACCACCCCATCTGTGTTATGCTTCTCACCCGTTCGCGGTCCGCGGTTTCAACCCTGGAACCGGACATGGGCCAAAAAAGTGCCGGAGCCTCGACCAGGCTCCACGGAGAAAAGGAGAAATCTCATGAAGGAATTTCACTGCGGGTCGCTCGTGCCCGGCTGTGACTGGCACACACGTGCCGACGAGGAAGCCGAGGTCATGCGCCGTGCCGTCGAGCACATGCGCGAGACACATGGTGAGACGGTCATCCGCGAGACGATGATCGAGGCGATCCGTTCGCGCATCGAAAAGACCCGCGACGCGGCCTGATCTACCCGGCCTGCAAGGCTTCGGCGGCGCGCTTGAGGAGCGCGTCGCGATCAGGGGCAAACCCGGCTTCGACCCATTCCGCTTCGAGATTCCTGAGGATTTCGCCGAGTTTCGGGCCTGGAGTTGCGCCGAGCGCCGTCAGATCGGCACCTTTCAGCGGAAACAACGGCTTTTCCCATTTGGTGGCGAAGCCAAGCAGGCGCGAAAAGCCACCGGCTTCGAGCAGCGCCTCATTGTCCTCGACGGCGCGCATCCTGGCTGCCGCAAGCGACAGCCGCAGACGGTCGACAAACCCCTGCCGGTCGCCGCGATAGAGCCTTTTTGCCAGTTCGCCCTCGGTCGTCTTCGGCTCGACGGCGGTGGCGAGCGCCCATTGGCGCAGGCGATCCGCTTCGGCGGTCGAGAGTTTGAGCCGCTCGGCGAGCGACTTCATGCGAGCGGCATCGGGCGGCACGATCGCTTCCAGTCTGAGCAGCGGGTCGGGTGCCCAGCCCAGATCCTTGCCGGCCTTGGCCAACCCATGGATGGCATCGATACCCCATTTCTCGCTTTCCGGCAGCGCCGCGGTCAAGACACCTGCCTGCCGCATCCAAAGCAGCGCCCGTGACGGATCGGGCGCCGACAAAAGTTTCTTCAGTTCCGACCAGATGCGCTCGGACGAAAGCTGGGCCAGCCCTTCCTTCAGACGGGCGCAGGCTTTCAGCCCCTCGGCGTCGGGCCGTCCGTCGCCGTACCAGGCGAAGAAGCGGAAGAAGCGCAGGATGCGCAGGTAGTCTTCGCGAATGCGCGCTTCCGGGTCGCCGATGAATCGCAGCCGGCGCGCCTCGATGTCGGCAATGCCGCCGACCAGGTCGACCACCTTGCCATCGGCCTCGGCATAGAGCGCGTTGATGGTGAAGTCGCGCCGCTCGGCATCGAGCTTCCAGTCGCGCCCGAACGACACTTTCGCGCGCCGCCCGTCGGTTTCGATATCGGCGCGCAAGGTGGTGATTTCATAGGGCTTTCCGCCGGCAACCACGGTGATCGTCCCATGCTCGATGCCGGTTGGCACCGCCTTGAACCCTTCCGCTTCGGCGCGGCGGAGGGTTTGCTGCGGCAAGCAGGTGGTGGCGATGTCGATGTCGGCGACCGGCTGGTCCATCAGCGTGTTGCGCACCGCGCCGCCGGCGACTCGCGCCTCTTCACCGCCTTCGGCCAATGCGAACAGCAGGCGCTGTAGATGCTTGTCGGTGAGCCAATCGGCCCTGCCCGCGATCGAGACACTCACGCATAGAGCCTTTCATAGAGAGTACGAATGATGCCGGCGGTGACGCCCCAGATGCGCCGGTCGCCGTAAGGCATGTCGTAGAAGAACCATTCGAGATCGTTCCACATACGGCTGTCGCGCTTGTGGTTGGCCGGGTCCATCAGGAAGCGCAGCGGCACTTCGAAAGCGGCATCGACCTCGTCTGCGTTGAGCGTCAGTTGGAAACCGGGCCGCACGATGCCAAGCACCGGGGCGATGCGGTAGCCGCTGCCGGCGACATAGTCGGGCATGCGGCCGATGATCTCGATGCCATCTCGGCCAAGCCCGATCTCCTCGAAGGTCTCGCGCAGCGCCGCCGCCTCAGGGCTCGGATCGGTCGGATCGATAGTGCCGCCGGGAAAGGCCACCTGCCCCGAATGGCTGCGCAGCTTTTCGGCCCGTTTGGTCAGAAGAACCGTCGCATCGCCCTCATGATCGACCACCGGGATCAGCACCGCGGCATTGCGCAGCGCCTTGCCCTGGTTGAGGCGCGGATGGCCGGGGTTGAAGCGATGGTCGCCATAGTCGTCGTCGCCTGCATGTGCATCGGGCTGCACGGCAAAGCGCGCGCGAAAATCCGCGGATGAAAACGGCGCCGGCGTCACCTGGTCCATCACGCGCTCAGCCGCTTCAACTGGTCCGCCGGCATGATCGGGAACACGGCGCCCTTGGAGCGCACCGCGAACATCGTCTCGCCGCCGATTTCGATCTCCTCGCCATGCCCGACCAGTTCATACATCACCGGCCGCGCCACCAGCGCCTCCAGACGGCCACGCACCAGCACATAGGGCTTCAACCCGCCGGTCTCGTTCTCATCGACAAACCGCAGCGGCCGTTCCGGCCCGGCTTCGACGACGTCGCCGACATTGGTGCGGAAGGTGATTGTCTGCGCCTCGCCGCTGCCCGAAACGTCCATTTCGACGGCGATGAACGGCGCATCGGCGACGCGGATGCCGACCTTTTCTACCGGTGTCACCAGATAGGTCCTGCCATCGGCGTCCTTGCGCAGCACCGAGGAGAAAAGCTGCACCAGCGGCATGCGCCCGATCGGCGTGCCCAGATAGAACCAGGTGCCGTCGGCCTTGATCTCCATGTCCAGATCGCCGCAGAAGTCGGGATTCCAGCGTTCGACAGGTGCCGCGCCCTTGCCGGCACGGGCGGCGCGCGAGATCAGCGCCTCGAGACCACGCGCCTCGGTGGCATCAGTCAGGCTTTCTTCACGATGTCCCAAGGGTCCCGTCATGGTCACGAAATAGTCACTGTTGTTCCGCTTGTCAGCCTAAGTCTGTGATTTAAGTTTCGATGTAGGCGCCACGCGAGGCCGAATCGCGGCAACTTATGGTATGGTGCAGCCGTTGTTCCAGCCATGGTATTCCAACCACAAGGATCGATGCGGCATGAGCGTGATGGTCAAGGAAAGCCCGATCAGCGAAAAGGACATGATCGCCGAGGCCGAGAAGGCGCTTGCCGACATCTCCCGGATCCGCGACGGGGTCGGCCGGGTCATCTTCGGACAGGAAAGCGTCGTCGAGCGCACGCTGGTGGCGCTGCTGGCCGGTGGCCATGCGCTTTTGGTCGGCGTGCCGGGTCTCGCCAAAACCAAGCTGGTCGAAACACTTGGCATCGTGCTCGGCCTCGATTCGCGTCGCATCCAGTTCACGCCGGATCTGATGCCGTCCGATATCCTCGGCTCCGAAGTGATGGAGCAGGACGAGACCGGAAAACGCTCCTTCCGCTTCATCTCCGGGCCGATCTTCGCCCAGCTGCTGATGGCCGACGAGATCAACCGCGCGTCGCCGCGCACTCAGTCGGCGCTGCTGCAGGCCATGCAGGAATACCACGTCACCATTGCCGGCGCCCGCCATGACCTGCCGGCGCCCTTCCACGTGCTGGCAACCCAGAACCCGCTGGAGCAGGAGGGCACCTATCCGCTGCCCGAGGCACAGCTTGACCGCTTCCTGATGCAGGTGGACATCCTCTATCCCGAAATCGAGGCGGAGCGCCGCATCCTTCTGGAAACCACCGGCATCGAGGACGCGAAAGCGCAAAACGTGCTGCAGCCGGTGCGGCTGAAGGAGATCCAGACGCTGATCCGCCGCATGCCGGTGCCTGAAAGCGTCGTCGAGGCGATCCTGACGCTGGTGCGCTCGGCGCGTCCCGGCCAAGGCAATGCCGAGACCGATAAGAACGTCGCCTGGGGTCCCGGCCCGCGCGCCAGCCAGGCGCTGATGCTGTGCACAAGGGCGCGCGCGCTTTACGACGGACGGCTGGCGCCCTCGGTCGACGACGTCCGTGCGCTGGCCGAGCCGGTGCTGCAGCATCGCATGGCGCTGACCTTCGCCGCCCGCGCCGAAGGCACCAGCGTGCGTGACGTGGTGGCGAAACTCGTGAAAGGGATTTGATGCCGCGCATCGGCGAGGTCCAGGCTCCGGCAGCGACGCGCGACGCGCTCGCCCGTGGCCGGTTGCGGGCCTCGCTTGTGCCAGACCTGCTGGTCGAGGCGCGCCGTATCGTCAACACCGTGATCGCCGGCTGGCACGGCCGCCGCAAGCGCGGCATCGGCGAGAATTTCTGGCAGTTCCGGCCCTATGTCGAGGGCGATTCCTCGCGCATCGACTGGCGCCGCTCGGCCCGCGACGACCACACCTATGTGCGCGACCGCGAATGGGAAGCCGCCCATACCGTCTGGCTGTGGGCCGACCCCTCGCCGTCGATGCTCTACAAATCGACAGGCGCCAGCGTTTCCAAGCAATCGCGCGCGCTGGTGCTGGCGCTGGCCATGGCCGAGCTGTTGTCGCGCAGCGGCGAACGCATCGCCTGGCCGGGCCTCACCGACCCGTTCACCGCCCGCAACGGCGCCGAACGAATTGCCGCCCAGTTGATGCATGCCGGCGAGCTGCCGGCAAAACCCGACCTGTCCGACATCAGGCGCTTCTGCGACATCGTCATCGTCAGCGACTTCCTCGATCCCGTCGAGGAGACGATGGCCTGGCTCGACGTGCTGGCCCGCCACGGCGTGCGCGCCCACCTGATCGAGGTCGCCGACCCGGCCGAGGAGACCTTCCCCTATGCCGGCCGCACCGAATTCACCGATCCCGAGACCGGCGACAAGCTGACCGCCGGCCGCGCCGAAATGCTGGGTGATGAGTATCGCCTGCTCTACACCGCCCGCCGCCACGAACTGGCCGCCTGGTGCAAGCGGCTTGGCTGGAGCTTTACCGTCAACCACACCGATCGGCTCGCCTCCGACGCGCTGGTGCGGCTGCACATGGCGATGACCACTGATGGCCCCTCGGTCAGGCCGACCGCTGGCGGTCGTGCAGGCATCGCTGGTGGCGATCGGCCAGGAAAGGCTGTCGCATGAGTTGGCTGCCGCTCTCCTTTGGCGCCCCCATGGTGCTGTGGGGCCTGCTGGCACTGCCGGTGATCTGGTGGCTGCTCAGGCTGACGCCGCCCAAGCCGCAGACCGAGATCTTCCCGCCGCTGAAGATCCTGGCGCGCGTACTGAAGCGCGAGGAGACGCCGCAGCAGAGTCCGTGGTGGCTGACGCTGCTCAGGCTCTTGATGGCGGCCCTCATCGTCGCGGCATTGGCCGACCCGGTCTTCAATCCGCGTGAAAAGCTGCCGGCCGAAGGAGCCGCCCTTGCCCTGGTCATCGACAATGACTGGGCAAGTGCCGCCGACTGGGGCAAACGCGTCGCCACCGCCGAGCGGCTGATCAACGACGCCGGCTCCAACGGCGTGCCGGTCGTCATCGCCTTCACCGCCGAAAAAGCCAATGCCGAGATCGGCCCGTTCGATGCCGCCACCGCCCTTGACCGGCTGCGCGCCGCCAAGCCGCGGCCGATCCCGACCGACCGGCCCGCCGTCTATGCCCGCGTCGCCGGCGTGCTGGAGACCTTGCCCGGGGCCAGTGTCGCCGTGCTTGCCGACGGCCTGGCGGCAAAAGGCGATGAAGCCGCCTTCAACACGCTTTTGTCGAAAAATGCCGCCCGTGTCGTCTGGGCAACCGCCGACAGGCTGTCGCTGACGGGCCTGACCGCCGCCGACAACCAGGTCGACGGCTTTGCGCTGACCGCCATCCGCGCGCCGGGCGACCCTGCCCCGGCGCAGGTCACCGC
>NZ_RZPF01000780.1:0-2841 GCF_004022735.1 Mesorhizobium sp. M7A.F.Ca.AU.001.01.1.1 | reverse complement strand
CGTGTGTGCCGCGCTGCACGCCGCCATCCATGATGACGTCGATCCTGTCGCCAACGGCATCGACGATCTCGGCAAGCTGGTCGAACGCCGCCCGTGAGCCATCCAGCTGCCGCCCGCCATGGTTCGACAGCACGATGCCGCTGCAGCCGATGTCGACAGCGCGTTTGGCATCCTCCACCGACATGACGCCCTTGAGGCAGAACGGACCCGACCAGAGCTTGACCATCTCGGCGACGTCGTCCCATGTCATCGACGGATCGAGCATCTCGGTAAAGTAACGGCTGATCGACATCGTGCCGCCGCCCATGTCGACATGCTCGTCGAGCTGCGGCAGCTTGAAGTCCTCATGGATGAAATAGTTGATCGCCCAGGCCGGCTTGAGCGCGAACTGCGCCATTCCGGTAAGGTTGAGCTTGAAGGGAATGGCAAAGCCGGTTCGTTTGTCGCGCTCGCGGTTTCCCCCGGTGATGCTGTCGACGGTCAGCATCATCACCTCGACCCCGACCGCCTTTGCCCGCTGCATCATCGCCCGGTTAAGACCGCGATCCCGGTGGAAATAGAACTGGTAGACCTGCGGGCCGCTGCTGATGCTGCGCGCCTCCTCGAGGCTGACGGTGCCCAGCGACGACACGCCGAACATCGTGCCGTATTTGGCGGCGGCCTTGGCGACCGCGCGCTCGCCCTGGTGATGGAACAGGCGCTGCAAGGCGGTCGGCGAGCAATAGAACGGCATCGCCAGCTTCTGGCCCATGACCGTCACCGACATGTCGACCTCGCTCACCCCGCGCAGCACGTTGGGAACCAGATCGCAGGTCTCGAAGCTTTCGGTGTTGCGGCGATAGGTGACCTCGTCGTCGGCCGCGCCGTCGATGTAGTTAAAGATCGGCCCCGGCAGCCGCTGCTGCGCCATGCGGCGGTAATCGGAAAAGTTGTGACAGTCGCTGAGCCGCATCATCGAATTCCAAAGGCCATGGCGGGACAAGTTTCTCGCCACCGTTCGATGCATCGAATATCAACCTGTTGTCGGCGTGCCAACGGACTATTTTTCGAGCTGCCCTCCGGACATGGCCATGAGCAAAAAAAGGGACGCCGAAGCGCCCCTTTCTGGTCTAATCCGATTGACAAAGATTACATGCCGAGATCCGAACGAAGCTCGGCCCTGGCCACTTCATACTCGGCCTTGAAGTCGTCCCGGTTGAGCAGGACCGCGGCGATGACGCTGCCGGAAATCCTGCCCATCTCGACGTCGGACGCATAGTGGATGCCGCCGACCTCGCGGTTGTGGGCGTATTCGGCCGCACGCGCCATGATCTCGGCGCGCTTTTCCGGAACCATATCGGACAGGATGATGCCCATCATGGTGCCGACGGTGGCGTGGCCGGACGGCCAGGAACCCGAACTCGACAGCTTGACCGCCGGCTTGACGAGGTCGCTGAGCTGGTGCGGACGCGGGCGCTTCCAGATATCCTTGGCCGGATCGACGACGGCGCCTTCGGTGGCCACGACGCGGTCGAAGAAGGCGCTGAATTTGGGCAGCGTTTCCTTGTTGAATTTCGGCCCCATGACGTTGGCGAAGCGCCAGACATTCTCGTCGGCATCGGCGACGGCGCTGGCTACCATCTCGGGCGTGCGTGTCACCTGCAGCATCAGCACCTCGCCGAGTTCGGCCTTGGTCTGCGCCGAATCGTTTGCCGGCGGCGGCGGCAGGATCATCGTCAGGTCGACATCCTTGTTGGTGACGAAAGGCTGGGCGTCTTCCGCTTGCGCGGCCGAGCCGACGATGAGCAGCAACAGGCCTGCCGCGAGCGATGCGTATCTTTTCATGGGTGCGATCCTTTGATGAGAGCAGCACAGGATCGCCGGATGCGGTGACGGCCATGTGACATGGCCGGCTTCTGGAAATGCAAAAGGGCGCCTCTCGGCGCCCTTCGTGATCACTTGATCGTGTGGCTTAATGCGCCACGCCTTCCCACACCTTGCGCTTGGTGAGATAGACCAGCGCGCCGAACAAAAGCAGGAACACCAGAACGCGAAAACCGGTCTTCTTGCGGTCTTCCATATGCGGCTCGGCCGCCCATGCCAGGAAGGCGGAGACGTCGCGGGAATACTGGTCGATGGTCTGCGGCGCACCGTCATCATAGGTCACCTGACCATCGGAGAGCGGCTTGGGCATCTTCAGCGACACGCCGGACATGAAGTACGGATTGTAGTGGGTGCCTTCCGGGATGACCATGCCGGCCGGCGGTGTCTGGTCGTAGCCGGTCAGCAGCGAGTGGATATAGTCGGGGCCGCCCGCGTCGTACTGGGTAAAGATATCGAAGACGAACTGCGGAAAACCGCGTTCGACACCGCGAGCCTTGGCCAGCAGGGACATGTCTGGCGGAGCAGCACCGCCATTGGAGGCAGCGGCGGCTTCCTCATTGGCGAAGGGCGGCGGGAAGTGGTCGGACGGCTTGCCCGGACGGTCGAACATGTCGCCGGCATCGTTGGGACCGTCGTGGATGGTGTACTCGGCCGACAGCGTCTTGATCTGCGCATCGGAATAGCCGAGGTCCGACAGCGTGCGGAACGCCACCAGGTTCATCGAATGGCAGGCCGAGCAGACTTCCTTGTAGACCTTGAGGCCGCGCTGCAGCTGCGCCTTGTCATAGGTGCCGAATGGGCCAGTGAAACTCCAGTCCATTTCCTTCGGCTCGTCGATCGGGAAATGCGTCGGATTGGCCACATTGTGTGCCTCTTCGGCGGCGATCGCCCGAGTGCCCGCGGCCCCAGCGGCGACGGCCACAAGGCCGATCAGCGCCAGCGAGGTGAGAATCTTTTTCATGCCAAATCCCCTTAGAT
>NZ_RZPF01000779.1:0-2869 GCF_004022735.1 Mesorhizobium sp. M7A.F.Ca.AU.001.01.1.1 | reverse complement strand
GGCTGATCGCGGCGCGGCCGTCCGCCTTCCACGGCGCGAACAGGTTTTTGTTGTCGAAAGCCATCTTGCCGTCCTTGACCAACGTACCGACGATGGCGGCATTCACTGTTTTGGTCATCGACCAGCCGAGCAGCGGCGTCCTGGCGGAAAAGCCATCGCCGTAGCGCTCGGCGACGACACGGCCATTCTTGACCACCACCACCGCGCGCATGCCGGTGCCGATCAGCGCCGCATCATCCAGCAGCTTGGCAACAACCGGATCCTGTGATGCCTCGACCCGTTCGCCTTCCGGCCACAGGTCGCCCATGGTGACTGCGGACGGCTCCGCTTGGATCGCGGTCCGCCGCACCTTTCCTACGTCGCCGTCCGGAACCGAAGCGCAGCCAAGCCCGTCGCGGGCTACGGCGACGCTCTTGCCGAGGAAACCGAACAGGCCGGCAGACACCGTTCCCCTGTTCTTGTCCACCGAAACCCGCATTAACCGCAGCAGGGGATGCCCGGGTGCCTGCACGTCGACGGCCAGCACCTCATTGGGATCGCGGCCGGCGATAAAAACGTTCGAACAGACGATCTTGGCCGAGTAGCCCGAGCCGACCCTGATCAACTCCGGTGGCGCGATATAAAGCCAGGCAAAAAGTGCTGCGACCGCCAGGACGATCAGGCCAAGCAGCCATTTGACGATCTTGACCACGATCCGCATTTATTTCCTCCGGGCCCTGCGCGACCCTTATGTCATCGATTTGCCGCCATTGCTTCCGCAAATCACAATGCTTGTCGAGCGCCATCAACGGATTATCAACCATGATCGGCGATCACAGGATATGCTGAGCGATGCTGTGGGGCGATCGTTCGGAGGGGGCCCGATCACAAAGCAGGCCATCAGTGTAGAGACCCATCAGCGACCGGCTGAATCCGGCTCGGGAATTGCGATGCGCCGTCTTGCGGGCCTGATCATGCTAGCGCTGCTTGGTGCTTGCTCGACCGTCGACGATCTCTCGCCGCTGTCGCCATCCGCTTCGAGCAGCCCGACGGTTGCCGTGCGCGCGCCGCGCTTTGCCGACTCCAAGCCGCATGAATGGGAGAGCGGCGCGCCGTGGAACTATGCCGTCCACGGCACCGATGTTTCCAAATACCAGACCTCGGTCGACTGGCCGGCTGCCAGGGCCAGCGGCATCTCCTTCGCCTTCATCAAGGCGACCGAGGGCGGCGACCGTTTCGACGAGTATTTCAGCGAGCATTGGGCGCGCACGAAGGCCAACGGGATTCCGCGAGCCGCCTATCATTTCTATTATTTCTGCACCCCGGCTGCCGTTCAGGCGCGCTGGTTCATCCGCAACGTCCCCGTCGATCGCTCGGCGATGCCGCCGGTCCTCGATATGGAATGGAACCCGCAATCGCCGACCTGCAGGCTGCGTCCCGACGCCGCCACGGTGCGCGCGGAGATGACCACCTTCCTCGAAATCGTCGAACGCCATTACGGCAAGAAGCCGATCATCTACACTTCCGTCGACTTCTTCGACGACAACGGGCTGTCAGGTTTCCGCGGCTATCCCTACTGGCTGCGTTCCGTCGCCGGCCATCCGCGTGAGAAATACGGCAGCCACCCCTTCACCTTCTGGCAGTACACCGGAACCGGCATCGTTCCCGGCATGACCGGCAAGTCCGACATCAACGTCTTCAACGGCAGCGAAGCCGCCTGGAACAAATGGCTGCGGCAGAACACCCGTTGACGTCAGGTTCAACGGCAGCACCGCCCTGGATCAAATCACTCCAGCAGAGCTTCCGTTGAACCGGTGCAACGGCAGCACTGCCCTGCATCAAATCACTCCAGCAGAGAAGCTGCCGCAGAACACCGTTGACACCGGGCCTGCCGCCTGCTTTTCGACACAGCCAGCGGGAAAGAGTGCAACCGCCGGTAATTCAGGGCGTTGGGCTTCCCGGGGGGGAGCACAACAAATGACCCCCTGTTCGTTTCGAAAGGAAGCTGATGCGACTGCGTTCCAAAGTCCTCGCGGCTGCGCTGACCCTGTGCGCCACGGCCTTGCCGGCGATGGCGCAGGAATGCGGCGGCGACTTCGAATCCTGGAAGCAGGGCGTCGCCGCGGAAGCCAAGGCGGCCGGCGTAGGTGCAGTGGGTCTCGACGCCCTTGAAGCGGCAACCTTAGATGACAAGGTGTTGGCGCGCGACCGCGCCCAGGGCGTCTTCACCCAAACCTTTGTCGAGTTTTCCAACCGGATGATCTCGGCCTATCGCCTGAAGCAAGGTGCGGCGAACATGAAGAAATACGCGGATGTCTTCGCCCGCGCCGACCAGCAGTTCGGCGTCCAGGCGCCGATCATCGCCGCCTTCTGGGCGCTGGAGACCGATTTCGGCGCCGTGCAGGGCGACTTCCACACGCTGAGCGCCCTGGTGACGCTTTCCCATGATTGCCGCCGGCCGCAGCTCTTCCGGCAACAGCTGGTGCCGCTTCTGGAACTGATCGATCGCGGCGTGCTGCCGGCCGATGTCAGGGGCGCCTGGGCCGGCGAGATCGGCCAGACGCAGATCCTGCCCTCCGACTATCTGGCACGCGGCGTCGACGGCGACGGCGACGGCAAGATCGACCTGCGCGGCAGCGTGCCTGATGTGATCATGACCACTGCCAACAAGGTGCTGTCGCGCGGCTGGAAACGCGACCAGCCCTGGATCCAGGAAGTCCGCGTGCCCGAAGACATGCCGTGGGATCAGACCGGTCGCACCAACAAGCTGCCGCTGTCGCAGTGGGCGCAATGGGGCGTCACCTACCCCAGCGGCGCGCCGCTGGTCGATAACGGCCTGAAAGCAGGCCTCGCGCTGCCGATGGGCCGCAAGGGGCCAGCCTTCCTCACC
>NZ_RZPF01000778.1:0-2875 GCF_004022735.1 Mesorhizobium sp. M7A.F.Ca.AU.001.01.1.1 | reverse complement strand
GCCGATATTCGATCACCTTGGTGTCGACATGGGTGTCCTCGACCATCATCGCATAGTCGAGCACCGTCATGTCGGACATGCCGCCACGGCGGTGGCGGGCGTCGAGATAGCTGCGGAACAGGGAATATTGTTCGGTCGAGGGCTCGGCATTGTGCATGTAGCCGACGAGATCGGAATTGTGCTGCAGCACGCGCTTCATGTTGCGGCTGGCGACGAATTCCTGGGCGAGGATGCGTACCGAAACGCAGGCGCGGCAGGTCTCGCAGGCCGGCCTGTAGGCGATGTTCTGCGAGCGCCGGAAGCCGCCTTGCGTCAACAGGTCGTTCATCTCCGCCGCCTTGTCGCCAACCAGGTGCGTGAACACCTTGCGCTCGAACTGGCCGTCGAGATAGGGGCACGGCGACGGCGCGGTCAGGAAGAACTGCGGCGACTGGGTCGGATGCTGCGTCATCGAGCCTTGGAAACACTCCTTCGAATCGCTCTACCTTTGGCGCGGATGGCGAAAAATTCAACAGGATTATGTGGGCGCGGTCGACTCGACGCCTTCACATTTGTGCTCAATCGGTAGCGACTGCTCTTCAGAGGGCCGTTTCAGCGGTCGGTGCGGCTGACGACCGTGCCAAGTAAAAGATCGTGCAAGGTGCGTTTGCGGTCGGAAAACAGCGTTACCAGCAGGACAAGCGGCGACAGGATGACATTGCCGGCCCAGAACAGCACCGAATGGACAACCGCAGTGAGGCCGTCGATCGGCCTGCCGTCGAGCCGGTCGAGCCGGATGCCCATCATCTTCATGCCCGTGGTGGCCTGATCGGTGCTGCCCAGCGTGTTCCAGATGTAGAGGATGGCCACAGTCGGCAACAGGATGCCGAACAGCATCCAGCCAAGCCCGAGGGTCAAGAGCCCGAGGAAGAACACCAGAATGGCAAACGGGATGGTGAGCAGCGCGACGATGACATAGTCGATCATGAAGGCGAAGATGCGCTTCGTGCGCACGCCGTCATAGGCCCTGACATCGTCGAGCCTGCTGGTGATGATTTCGCCGTCGAGAACGCGCGCGTTCATGTCATTTCCTCGTAACAGGGCCACGGCATAGGGTGCGGACCGCTCAGCCATGAAATGGTGAAGGCCTGTGGCGGAATCAAGATCGCGCTTCCAGCGGTGCTCCAGCTTCGATGGCGTCGGGCCCGATGTGAACTGGTTGAATTTGCGGCGCGGATAGCATTAGCTTGTTGCGGCGCAGCAGAGCGCACAGGGGACGGGGCAATATGGACTACGACATGCTGGTCATCGGCAGCGGCCCTTCCGGCCGCCGTGCCGCGGTGCAGTCGGCCAAGCTCGGCAAGTCCGTGCTGGTGGTCGACCGCGGCCGGCGTCTGGGCGGTGTCTCGGTGCATACCGGGACCATCCCATCGAAAACGCTGCGCGAAACGGTGCTCAATCTTTCGGGCTGGCGCGAGCGCGGCTTCTACGGGCGCGGCTACCGGGTCAAGCAGGATATCTCGGTCGGCGATCTGGTCGAGCGCCTGCACAAGACGCTCGACCATGAGGTCGAGGTGCTGCAGCACCAGTTCATGCGCAACACGGTCAAGAGCGCTCGCGCCGCGGTGAAATTCCTTGGCCCCAACAAGGTCAGCCTGACATCAGACACTGGCGATTACAGCGAGGTCGGTTTTACCAATGCGCTGATAGCGGTCGGCACCAGGCCGCACCGCCCGCGCGACGTGCCTTTCGACAAGACCCGCGTCTTCGACAGCGACGAGATGCTGGAGCTTGATCGCTTGCCGCGCACGCTGACCGTGATCGGCGCCGGCGTCATCGGCGTCGAATATGCGACGATCTTTTCCGCGCTCGACGTGCCGGTAACCTTGGTCGAGCCGCGCAACTCCATCCTCGATTTCGTCGACCGCGAGATCGTCGACGATTTCATCCACCAGATGCGCGATCGCGGCATGACCATCCGGCTGGGCAGCGCGGTGAAGGAGATCCGCTCCAAGCCGGACGCCGCCGAAGTGGAACTGGCCGATGGCCGCACCATCCGTTCCGAGGTTGTGCTCTACGCCGCCGGCCGCACCGGCAATGTCGGCAGCCTGGGCCTGGATGTCGTCGGCATCGACGCCGACTCCAGAGGGCGCATCAAGGTCGATCCGCAATCCTTCCAGACCAGCGTGCCCAACATCTATGCCGCCGGCGACGTCATCGGCTTTCCGAGCCTGGCCTCGACTTCGATGGAGCAGGGCAGGGTGGCCGCCTGCCATGCCTTTGGAGTGCCCTTGCCGCCGCCGCCGGAAACTTTCCCCTATGGCATCTATGCGGTGCCGGAAATCTCGACGGTCGGCCAGTCCGAAGAACAGGTGCGTGAGAGCGGTGCGGCCTACGAGGTCGGCGTGGCGCGTTTTCGCGAGACCTCGCGCGGCCACATCATGGGTGTCAACACCGGCTTCCTGAAGCTGCTGTTTTCGATCGAAACGCGCCGTCTGCTCGGCGCGCACATCATCGGCGAGGGCGCCACCGAGCTCATCCACATCGGCCAGGCGGTGATCAATCTCGGCGGCACCGTCGACTTCTTCGTCAACAACACCTTCAACTATCCAACGCTCGCCGAAGCCTACAAGATCGCTGGGCTGGATGCCTGGAACCGGATGGGAAGAGGGTAGGCCGGCTGGTCGTGGCGGCGAGCCTGTCAGCCTGCCTGCGCCACCGCCGCCGGTCCCGCCAGCCATTGCCTGACGATTGCCGCGTCGGCGCTGCCGAATTCATGACCTGATGAGACAATCCTGGCGTCGATCTCGGCGCCATGCCGACTGAGCAATGTCACCAGAGCAGGGGCGAAAGGCGCATAGGTGAGGTCGGCGGCGCCGGCGATCATCAGCACCCG
>NZ_RZPF01000777.1:0-2882 GCF_004022735.1 Mesorhizobium sp. M7A.F.Ca.AU.001.01.1.1 | reverse complement strand
CCGCACGAGGGCATCGCGCATCAGATAGCCGCCAGCCTCTACGGCGCACTGCTGGTCCTCATTGGATGAAACTCGATGCGGCGAGCTTGGTCGATCAAGACGGGACCGGATGAGCCGAAACCGGTCGCAAACGTTCGGCACTTCCGGCTGGGTTTTGTCACTGCGGTGGCAAATCCCGCAACTGCAATATTTTTCGCCTCTTCAACGCTGAACTTAAATCTCCGCGGGGCGACTTACCTAACCGTGGTCGCATTGGTGTTTGCCATTGCGATCGCCTGGTTTGGTCTTCTTGGCCTTTGCATTTCCCAACCTGTAACACAGCGGTTCTACAGACGTTTCCGAAAGCATGCGGATATCGTCCTGGGAGGTGCCCTGGTGGCGCTCGGCTTCGCCGCGCTTGGGTCTTTGAAGGGCTAAAACATGTAGCGGTCTAGACTAGACTAGGACGTGACAGTCCAATCGTCGGCATTCGCGATTTCAGCTCTCGGGCGTTCACCGTTGGGGCGGTACGTCTGACGATCGGTGCTGCAGGTGGACCGGACAGGGTCGCGCTCACTGCAATTTGCTAGGACGGCAAGCGACGACCGGGCCGCACTCGCGCCATCGGCGATTAGCGACGCACTCCCGACGATCTCCAGTCCCCGAAGATCGGCTCGCCTGCGCGGTTTAATAGAACGGCGAATATGGCTCCCGGTCCGCTCGTGTGAAGACGGAGATGGGCTGGTCAATCCGCGCGACAACGCCCGCTCCGAAATTAATCCCAGTTCCGTCGCAGACACCAAATATGTTCGACCGCGTTCCGATCAGCACATTGACCGGTTTCCCGGCTTGGACGGGGTATGTGCTGTTGTGAATGAAAAGGACGCCGGTTGCCTGCAGCGTGTCATGCGCATTGCCGTTGCTGCTCGCTATCTCGACATAGTCGCGCCCTGCGAATGAATTTTGTGTCCAGATGCCGACAACCCCTTCCACCGAGAGCCAACCATTCGCCCAACCGTCCGCGTCGCGCGGAGAGTATTGTGTGAACAGGCGATAGGTAAGTGGGTCCGATAGCCAGAAAAGCGTTACGTAGCCGTCGATATCAGGCACATAGGTGAACCAGACGCCGGTTTCGCTCGCAGCCCACAGGCCATCCGCATCGTATGGGTCCAAATTGTTGGCGCTGACGAAATCCATTGACAGGGGTACCGGATCAGTCACGGCGTGATCGAAGAGTTGGGTGAGCGTCCAGCGCCCATTGTAGTTGAACCACTTGTCGAAGTAGGTTCCTCGAGCCACCGAGCTCAGGTCTATGATCTGTCGCTCCCCCCGTTCGACCGGACCAAAAGGAACGGGGTCGAAGTCCGGCAATTTGAGGCGCGGTATCATGACTGTGCTGGTCGCCGGTCGTGGCGACAACTTGCCCAGATCAAGCATGGATCCTGCTTTGCCAACCGCCGAACGCACGTTCCCCGCGATCAGATCCGTTCGATATTCTCGCCAATAGTGCCCGGACAGGATCTTGTCGAACGCGACCATCTGTTCGATCAGATGGTCGACGTCTTTGGCGGACCGTTTGGGCTTGGGAAGGAAAGCGTTCTGATGGCCAAGCAATTGCTTTCGCGCCTTGGCCTCACCTTCCAGAATGTCCGCGTCGAACGGCAGTTTACACCCCTCTGTTGGCGTAAAGCCGCTTTCATGCTTCGTGTGGAAATCGCCCATCAACTTGACCATGCTGCCTCCATCAGTCTCTGGCTAATCTTGCAACCAAGGTGACGGCGCTTCCTGATGATCGCCACCTCTCGCCGTCAGAATTTCACCGCGAGATCGAGCTTAGCGCCATTGTCGACAGCGCCACCGCCGAACTGTCCGGAATAGGACAGGGCGAGCGTCGCATTTGCCGACATTTTGAGGTCGATGCCGGCCTCGATCACGGCGCTGTCCGTGGCGATCGGCACGCCGGCGATGGTGAAGGCATCGCTGCCGGCAAAGGCGACCGTCGACAGCGGCGTGGTATCGCCGAAAGCGTGCCGCCAGCCGAGCATGCCGCGCGCTGTCGCATTGATGTTGCCGAGCGCAAAACCGGTCGAGCCGCGCAGGCCGAGCGTGGTGAAGGTGGCGTCGGTGGTGGAACCCGCGCTGGTCAACGCTGCCGCGCCGCCCTTTTCGGTAAAGCCGTCGGTGTGCACGCTGACATAGGCGAGATTGACGAAGGGCTCGAACTTGAAGCCCTCGGCATCGGGCCCGCTGCTACCGACCTTGTAGGCAAGTTCGCCGAAGATCTGCGCGGTGCCGGCGTCATAGTCGGCCGCAAGTTGATCGGCAAATCCGTTGAGGGCGACCGAGCGTTTTGTCGACAGGCTGCTCCAGCTGTAGGCCGCACCGGTTCGGAAAGCGATGGCGCCCCAGTTGGTGCCGCCATAGAGACCGAGATGGTAGTTGTCGGCGTCGCCGCTGGAGCTGCGATCATCGGCATCGAAGTTCGCATGGCTGTAACCGCCAAGCAGACCGACACGCCAGCCGCCCACCAGCGTGTCGGCGCCCGCCAGCAGGCCCCCCGTCGAACGATCGAAAGCGGCGGCGTTGCCGTCGCTGTCGGTGTTGCCCCAGGACCCGAAAGCCTGGCCCCAGACTGCAAAGCGATCGGTGTCGGCGGCGACCATTTCCGGTCCGCCTTCGCCATAGGCCATCACCGGCAGGGCAGCAGTGCTGCCATCGCCGAAAGCGGCACGAATGCGCGACGTCGCCGCATCACGGACGAAGCGGCTGTCCTCGACCAGCATGCCCTTAGCCGAGGCATGGATCTCGCCTGACAGCTGGTCGAAGGCAGCGCGTGCCTCGGCATCGGTGGCCAACCCGGCGACGGCGCCGAACACAGCCCCGCTAGTCAGGCTGTCCAGCCC
>NZ_RZPF01000776.1:0-2887 GCF_004022735.1 Mesorhizobium sp. M7A.F.Ca.AU.001.01.1.1 | reverse complement strand
TTCGTCGGCCGAGTAACCTTTGATGCGTTCTGCACCCGAGTTCCAGCTCGTGATTACGCCTTCAGGATCAAGCATGTAGATCGCGTAGTCCGTCACGCCCTGAACCAGACGCTGGAACTGCTCCTGATTTTTCCGGATTTCCTCCTCCGCTTTCTTGCGCTCGGTAAGATCACGGGTGACTTTGGCGAAGCCGGTTAGTCTGCCGCTTGGATCGAGTATAGGATCAACCACAACGTGAGCCCAGAAAGGAGTCCCGTCGCGACGAACCCTCCAGCCCTCGGTCTCAAATTTGCCATCGCGGGCTGCTGTCTCCAGAGTCCGCGATGGAAGACCAGCTTCGCGATCCTCCTCCGTGTAGAAGCACGAGAAATGCTGACCGATGATCTCGCTCGCGGAATAGCCTTTGAACCGCTCGGCCCCCGCGTTCCAACTCGTCACGGTTCCCGAACGGTCCAACATATAGATCGCATAATCAGTAACGGCTTCGACGAGAACGCGGTAGCGATCCTCATCGGCTTTATCGACGGTCCCTTGAATCATACCCCATCCGTTCATTTGTTAACTCTGTGAAACTGCTGGCGTCTTGGATGGTTCCACAGACGATGGGAAGGCGTGCGCGCTGTGGCACAGGCCGTGACTGCCGTGGCCTGCAACGAGCTACTTGCCTGACGGGGGCGCGGCCGTTACAGAAATTGGAATTTCAGATACCGGGCCGGGCCGCCGATCGCTCCACCCAGTTCTACTTCGAACCTGTGATACTGGCGGCTTGCGATTCCTGTTTGGAGACGATGGCGGAATGACCGAGCGAAAGAAGCAGCCCGTTGTAAGTTCCGGCATTGCCGGCTTGGACGAAATTCTTCGCGGTGGATTGCCCGCTTCAAATTTCTACATCGTGCAAGGCGATCCAGGCGCAGGCAAGACGACCGCGGCGTTGCAATTCCTGCGCGCTGGTGTGGCAGCCGGTGAACGCTGCATCTATGTCAGCCTTTCGCAAACCGCCGCCGAACTGCAAGCGATTGCGTCCTCACACGGCTGGACGCTTGATGGCATCCGCGTTGAGGAATTGTCCGCTTCGGAGACCTTGAGCGGAGCGGCCGATCAGACGATTTTCCAGACTGCGGACCTTCGATTGGATGAGACGCGCAAGGCGATTGAACGCGCGATTGAAGAACACAAGCCACACAGGCTTGTTTATGACTCGCTGCTCGAGATCCGGCTGATTACCGGCGACACACCGAGGTTCCGGCGCGAGCTGATTGGTTTCAAGGCCTTCCTGGCCAAGCGGGGCATTGTGGCGGTGTTGCTCGACACCCAGACCAGCGGAGGCGATCACAATGGCGAGGAAATCGAGGGCATTGCCCACGGCGTGATCCGGCTTGATAAATCTCTCGAGGATTACGGCGGCGTGCGCCGGCGTGTTGAAGTCAGCAAAATGCGCGGCGTGCCGTTTGCAGACGGTTATCACGATATGGCCATTCGCGAGGGTGAAGGCGTTGTGGTGTTTCCGAGGATTGTGCCCGGGTCGCCTGCCGAAGTGACCAAGCCGCAACTGATCAAATCAGGGGTAGCCGCTCTCGACGAGATGTTCGGCGGCGGCCAGGAATCGGGAACCATAACGCTCGTGATTGGTCAGTCGGGGACAGGCAAGTCGACGATGTCGTCGCTTTACGCCACTGCCGCGCTTCAACGGAGCGAGAGCGTGGCCCTGTTCCTGTTTGAGGAGCGGCTGGAGACTTTCTTTCGCCGGTCCGAAGGCCTTGGGATGGATCTTCGGCAGTTCTACAAGGACGGCCAACTCGTCATCTACGATTTTAGTCCGAACGAAATCTCGCCCGGAGAGTTCGGCCAGATTGTGCAGCAAGTCGTCAGTCGCAACAATACCCGGGTAGTCGTGATTGACAGCTTCACCGGCTATCTGAATTCTCTTCCCCACCGGGAAAAGGCGGTGCTGGACATCCAGTCTCTCCTGAAACATCTCGCTCGCGCTGACGTGCTAACCATGCTCATTGTCGCCCAGCATGGTTTGCTCGGGCAGAATGTTGGGATCGACGTGGACGTCAGTTTTCTCGGCGACACCGTGCTTCTGCTGCGCATGTCCGAGCATGAAGGCCGCCTTAGGCGCAATATCACGGTCGTCAAGAAACGCCACGGTCCCCACGATCTCGATGTCCGGGAACTTTTCATCGCGAGTTCCGGCGTTTCCGTGGTTGCTTACAATCCTCTGCCCGAGACGTGAGCGACGTCGAGCGAAACGGGCTGGGAACACTGGATTGGGTGCTCATTTTGGCGCCTTACCGCAAGGATGCTGGTTACACCGCCTCCCTGCTGCAGGAACGTGGTTTACGGGCTCGAGCGGCGAGCCCCGAGGACTTAGAGGGATTGCTTGCACTGTCCCCTGGAGTGCTGGTTGTTACCCATGAAGCCTTAAATCCTCAGGCTATCGCAACAGTTGAAAGTTTCCTTCAGGCGCAGCCGAATTGGTCGGAAATTCCAATCGTTGTTTTGTTGGACCGTGGGGCACAGCAGTCACGCATCCAAGCGGCGCTGAGCGCTGCCTGGCCACGTTCACGTCAGATATACTATCAGCGTCCAGTGGCTGCGCTCGAACTAATAAGCGGAATCCAGTCGGCACTCCTCACCAGAATTCGCCAGCGCGACGTGCGTGACTATCTTGAGCGGGAGACGGAACTCCGCCTTGAACTAAATCATCGAGTGAAAAACATCCTGGCGACCGTCATATCCATCTTCGATATGACCAGGCGCGGTGCGATCTCGGCAGAAGGGCTTGCAGAAGACTTCAAAGGGCGATTGAGGGCCTTGTCGGATGTTCATTCTGCAGTTTTTGCTGCCGGTGGCGAGACCGTGGCCTTAACGGATGTCGCAAAAT
>NZ_RZPF01000775.1:0-2890 GCF_004022735.1 Mesorhizobium sp. M7A.F.Ca.AU.001.01.1.1 | reverse complement strand
GGCGCGCTCAAATGCCAGTCGGCAGGGAAAGGCAGGCTCTTGACCGGTTCCCGGTTGCCGTAGAATGATTGTTTCGAGACTTTCCAGCCGCTCGAATAGCGGCCGCCAGTCTTCAGGAAGTAGCCGCCGCCCATGCTGTATTTCTGGCGATGTTCGGCAGTTTCCGGCGCGTCGGCAAGCCCGGCAGTGTCGGCGAAGTTGCGCGCCGCTTGGCGAAGCTCAGGGAATAAATCGCGGGTATGCTTGGAAAAGCCGAGAATGACGGTTTTAATGGTCTTGCCGCCATAATAGTCGGTCATCGAGTCCGATTGATCCTCGATCAACTCGCCAATGATGACGGCTTTTGCCCATGCCGGAATCTTGCTGGCGGCCCCGGCTTCGAAAGCGGCGCGCGCGGTGCGGCCTTGTTCGCTGGCTTCGTTCATCTTGCGGCGGAATTCGGCTTGCTTGTGCTTTGCTGCCGCCAGCAATGCCGCCGCCTGTACGGCTGAAATCGGTTCGACCAGATAGCGCGGCGCAAGCTCCAGCCATAGCCGGGCGGCGGATTCGGGAACCTCCGTTATCTGGAGGCTTTCGCCCCAAACGATTGTCAGTTGCGACCGGTCGCGCACCATGCCGCCGCCGCCAATGGTGAAGCCGTTACTTGCCTCGACCTGGACGACATGGCCGGAACTTGAATAGGCGGGATGATAGGCCGGCGCGCCAATGGCGATGGAATCCGGGCGGAAAGCGGTTTCAATGTTCATTGCGTTCGATCTCCAGTTGTTGCCACGATTGGCGGGCTTGACGTTCGGCGCGGGTTAGCGGCCGGCCTCGATTGCTTCCACTGTTGCCAATTCCACATCGGGCGGCGTGATCGGATCACTTAGCCCGCGAAAGTCGATATTGCCGGCCGGGATTGCGGGATTGCGGTCGCATAGTAGCGCCATGGCGCGAAGGCGGCGCGCTTGACGTCTAGACCGGACGGCCTCGCCGGCAGACCATGCCATGCCCTCGGAATCCTTGCGGACTGCGGATTCGTCGTTGCGTTCGGCGTCGTATCGGAGCGAGACCGCATAGCGCACAGCCGGCAGATTGTACCAGATCGACGGGCAAACGACGCTTTCGCCGGTCGCTGGATTGAGCCAGGTCAACACGCCGGCGTGTTGCGGTTCATCATTGGAGGCAATCCGCCAGCCTTCGCCACGCGGCGCGCTTTGATCGAAGTTCGGCAGATTGCAGGGGAGAATGTAGCCGGTCATGACGCAATGACCATAACGCCAGGATCAATGCGATAGACGGAAACTGAAACGCTGCCGTCATCGTGTTGCCGAATGCTGATAAGCCCGCCTTTCCCATTCGGCGCTGAAAATTCGGCTATCCGCTCGCAACTCTTGTCGGCGTAGTGATCCGCCACGCAAGGCGATTTGATGGAAGGTCTCGGCATGTCTCAAACTCCAGTTGCGCCACAATCGGCGGTTCAGTTATATTTCACAGTTTATGCGAAAATGCAAGTTCAGTTATTTTGCGGCGCGTCACCGGTTGCGCGAACTCATACGGCGCGAATCCCGGACACGTTACCGCGCCGTTTATGCCGTGCTGATAGTCGCAATTGAGCATACTCAAAATCATGCGCTCGCCCGTCGAATGCGGATTGCATGGCCAGGCCAAAAGCAAACCGGTTTTGCGCTCGACATACTTGGAATCTAGAACGCCGCTTTCATCCGGCATTATCAGCCGATACGCGGCCGGCCGGCCAATCCGGGCGGATTGCGTTTCCTCCAGATAGAGATTGAAAACCGGTTGTTCCGTCATGGGTCTAACTCCAGTTGCCGCCATGATTGGCGATTGGGCCGGCAATCGGCCATGAACAACGCGCGCGGGCTTTCAAAGGCGATAGCTTGCTGGCGCGGCCATGAGACCGCGCCAGCGGTCGCGCTAGGCGTGAACCTTCCCGTCATCACCAATGTACAGGTCCACATTGCCAAACGCTTTGGCGGCATCCGTGAGGCGCGATGCTTGCGGCTCCGGCCAGTCGCCATCCCAGAAGCCGGAGCCATGGCCGCAACGTGTCAGCCAAAAGTCGTGGCCAGCACGCCCGTCCTGATCGAAATCAGGGCCGAAGGTGACGCCATTGCATTGGATCGCGTCGGAGTGGGTGCGGTAGAATTCGTTGCAATCGGCTAACATGCCGTCGAGCGTTTCGCCGTCGATATCCTCCGGCCCATACTTGGCATCAAGCGGGTTGCCATCACCATCGGTTGAGGACCAAAGCGCGGTTGCCAGATAGGCGTTGAAAAAGCTTTCAGGTGCGGTTGACATGATCGTTTCCCCTTCGCTCTTACGCGTTGAACCAATCGAAGCGGCGCGCCTCTTTAGCCTTACGCTCCGCGCGCCTGTCGCGGCCTTCCATGCGCTTGGAAAACGGCTTGCCGTGCTTTGCCTTGCGTGCCTCATGTTGCGAGAAAAACGCGTCCAGATCGGCGGCGGCAATCGTTTCCAGATCGGCGCGCGCGGCGGAATCAAGCGGCTTATTCATTTCTAGACTCCCATGGTTGCCACAATTGGCGGTTTGAAGTTTCCGGCTTTAGATCAATCGGCCATTGCCGCTTGCGGCGGCATGGCGGAAGATAAAGCTAGGCGTGTAGAATTCAGCATCGAACCAAAGCGCGGCCGTTTCGCCTTCCTTAACGAAAATCCAGCCGCCGAATTTCTGGCGATACAAGACCGCTTCATTTGCGCTCGAGAATTCGGCCATTTGCGGCCGGCCGCTTTGATTGACGTAGACAGGCGCGCCGCTGGCAATGGCGCGATTGACGGCGGCACGTAAGGCGTTATGCGGCGCATTGTTCGGCATGGGTCTAACTCCAGTTATGGCCATAAGCGGCCGGTTCGGCAATTTGCCGTCGCA
>NZ_RZPF01000774.1:0-2903 GCF_004022735.1 Mesorhizobium sp. M7A.F.Ca.AU.001.01.1.1 | reverse complement strand
TGCGTGATGTGGCGGGGGTGGCGACGGCTGCCCGTCGCCGATCCTCTTCTTCGCCCAAAGTTCGAAATCAGGAAGACAAGAGTGCCGCCCACAGAAACCAAGCCTGCGAAGAAGACCGGCGTCAAGGTTCCGCACACAATGACCGAGAGGCTGCTGATCCTGCTGTCGCGCTATCGCGAGGCCAGCATCGCCGTGGTCGCCATCGTGCTCGTGATCTATTTCCAGTTCGGCAGCGATGGCGGCTTCCTGTCGCCGCAATTCATGAGCGTCGTGCTGCGCGACACCGGCCGGCTCGGCCTGATCGCCGCGGCGGAAGTCATGCTGATGATCACCGGCGAAATCGATCTGTCGCTCAGCGCCATCTTCTCGATCGCACCCTACGTCATGGCGCTGCTGTCGGTCACCTATGGCGTGCCGCTGGCCGTCGGTGCGCTGATCGGCGTGCTGATCGGCATATTGGTCGGCGCCATCAACGGCATCATCACCGTGCGCTTCAAGGTGCCGTCGCTGATCACCACCGTCGGCATGCTGTTCTTCCTGCAAGGCATCGTCGTCTCGATCTACAACAGCCAACCGATCGTGGCGCCGGTCGAGCAGCCCTTCAACGCCATCTTCGGGCAGAGCCTGTACCAGCCGTCGGATGCGCTCTTGTCCTGGCATGGCATCACCGCGTTCACGCCCTTCCTGTGGGCGGTGCTGGTGGTGCTGGTGCTGGCGCTGGTGCTGAACCGCACCACCTTCGGCCTGCACACCATCGCCACCGGCTCCAACATCATCGGCGCCCGCGAGATCGGCGTGCGCACCGACCGCATGAAGATCTACAATTTCATGATCGCCGGCGGCTGCGCCGCCTTCGCCGGCATCATCAACACCGCCCAGTTCACCTCGGCTGATCCGCAGGCCGGCAGCCCGTTCCTTACCTTGCAGGCGATCGCGGCGGCGGTCATCGGCGGCACTTCCCTGCTGGGCGGCTCCGGCACCGTCATCGGCGCGCTGATCGGCGCCTTCGTCGTCGCCTCGCTCAACAACGGCCTGGTGATGATCGGCGCCCAGGCCACTGTGTCCGACATCTATCTCGGCGCGGCCATCATCGCCGCGATGATCCTCTCAATCCAGGTCGACCGCCTGCGCACACGGAGGCGCGTATGAATTCGCCAACCATTCCGCCGCTGGCACCCGATGCGCCTGTCGTGCTGGAGATGTCCAACATCTCCAAGAGTTTTGGCGCCGTCACCGCCCTCGTCGACGTCTCGATCAAATTGCGCCAGGGCGAAGTCCTGGCGCTGGTCGGCGACAATGGCGCCGGTAAATCGACGCTGATCAAGATCCTGTCCGGCTTCCACCAGCCCGATACCGGCACGATCGTCTCGCAAAGTAAGGAGGTGCGTTTCGCCTCGCCGCGCGATGCGCGCGCCCAAGGCATCGAAACCGTCTATCAGGACCTGGCTCTGATCGGCGACCTCAGCGTCTTTCACAATATGTTTCTGGGCCGCGAGTACCACAAGCGCTTCCTTGGCCTGAACCTGCTGGACAATAGGAAGATGCGCGAACAGGCGCAGCTCTATCTCGATACGCTCGGCATCACGATCCCCAGCGTCAACAGCACGGTCGACCTCCTGTCGGGCGGGCAGCGCCAGTGCATTGCGGTTGCCCGCTCGATCTATTCGTCGCCGAAGATCCTGGTGCTCGACGAACCGCTGGCGGCACTGGGCGTGCGCGAGAGCGCGCATGTGCTGGGCCTGATCCAGAATCTGCGCCAGCAGCGCCAGGTTTCGGTGATCCTGATCGTCCACAACTACAACCAGATTTTCGAAGTCTGCGATCGCATCAACTTCCTGCATTCGGGCGAGGTCGCGCTCGATGCCTCCACGGCCGACACCAGCGAGGAGGAACTGATCCGCATCGTCAAGTCGGGCCTGGGCACCAGGGCGATCGAAGCTGCCGCGGCCGAAGTCCGGCCGGGCCTCATATGAACCTGCCGGCAAGTCACGGCTAGAACAATCCTTGCCGGCCCGACCTCCCATCGGCCGGCCCCTCGCACGGAGTATTCGTTTTGACGTTCTCACCCACCGAACTGACCAGATCCCTTGGGCGCGGGCTGCTGTCCTTTCCGCTGACCTTCTTCGACGATGACGGTGCCTTCAACGAGGACGGTTACCGCGCCCATGTCGCGGCCCAAGGCACAGCCGGGGCGAGCGGGCTGTTCGCCGCAGGCGGTACCGGCGAGTTCTTTTCGCTGACGCTTGAGGAATACAAGCGCGTCGTGCGGGCGGCGTCGGACGAAGTGCCCGATACGATGCCGCTGCTGGCCGGCGTCGGCTACGGCACGCATATGGCGGTCGAGTTCGCCCAGGCCGCCGAGGCCAATGGCGCCGACGGGCTGCTGGTGCTGCCGCCCTATCTGGTCAAGTCGGAGCAGGAAGGCCTGCGTCGCCACCTGACGGCCATCTGCCGCTCGGTCGGCATCGGCGTGATCGCCTATAACAGGGACAATGCGGTGCTGACGCCCGACACGCTTGAGCGTGTAGCGCAGGATTGCCCGAACCTGATCGGCTTCAAGGACGGCGTCGGCGATATCGAACTCCTCACCGCAACACGCTACCGCATGGGCGACCGGCTGGTCTTCATCGGCGGCATGCCAACGGCCGAAGTCCATGCCAGTGCCGCGGCTGCGATCGGCATGACGACCTACTCCTCGGCGATCTACAATTTCGCGCCCGAGATCGCGCTGCGTTTCTTCAATGCTCTGCGCGCCGGCCGCACAACGGAAGTCGGTGATCTCATCCGCTCGTTCTTCCTGCCCTACCTCGCCATCCGCAACCGGCGCGCCGGCTATGCCGTGTCGATCGTCAAGGCCGGTGCGCGTATTGCCGGGATCGACTGCGGCCCGGTGAGATCGCCGC
>NZ_RZPF01000773.1:0-2920 GCF_004022735.1 Mesorhizobium sp. M7A.F.Ca.AU.001.01.1.1 | reverse complement strand
CTCGGATGTGCAGCGCCGGATCGCTGCCGCCGGGAATTCAGGCCGCGACACGGCGGGTCTGCAGGCGCGCCTCGTGGCGCTTGGCTGCGCGCCTTCGGCAAAGCAACGGTCTGCGCGCGCCGCGCCCGGCACCCAATCGGCGAGCACCACGTTCGGCGGCAATGCGATGCTGTTTTGCGTGCGTCTGTCGGACGGGTATTTCTTCCCGGCGCCAAAGTCGCAATTCGCCGCCAGCGGTGATCTGAAGGAGACGGCCGATCAATGCCGTTACATCTGCGATGACCCCAGCGTCGACCTCGACACGTTGAACGATGCCAGCCTCGAAACCGACCAGATGGTCGCGCTCGACACGCGCAAGCCTTATACCGAACTGCCGGCAGCCTTCAGATATCGCGATGATGCGAATTTCAAGGCATGCGACGTCAAGCGATACTACCAGCGGGTCACCGAACTGCGAGCCAGGACTGTGACGCCCGCCAACATGCGCAATGCCATTATTCCGCTGCCGACGGCGAAGCCGGATCTCGGCACGGTTGCGGCCGTCCCTGGAATCGATGCCGAAGCGCCAGGTGCCGCCCAGCACCTTTCGATCGAGGCCGGCAAGCGGTCGGTGCGCGTGGTCGGCCCGGCGTTTTTCCCGGCCGAATGATCGCCGGCTTCCCCAATTGGCGATCACCGGTTGCGGCGTGCCTGCTGCGATGCGGTTGCCTGATCCGGCTGGAACAGAGAGGCGCTCATGGCGTTGTGATCGACATCAGCCGGGAGAAACGCCGTGGCTACGTTCCGGGAAATGCGGGTACTGGAGATCGTCGAAGATGACTCGCTGACCACCGAACAGAAAATCGCCGAACTGCGCGAGATCGAATCCGAGGCGCGTGGGCTGCAGCGGGCTGCCTCGGAGGGTCCGATGGACGACGATGACGGCTGGCAGGAAGATCTGCGTCAGGTTCGTCTTGCACTCGACAAGCTCGGTGCGAAGGAGCCGAAAAAGGGCGCTGCTTCACTGTGAGGCCGGGTCACCGAAGCTATCCGCGGATCGCGTCTTGATCGCATCCCATCCGAAAACCGGGTCCCGCTTTTAGGGACCCGCTCCGATCTAATCGCAGACCATGCGAGCTCTCTTGCCAGGCTCGCTGACGTTCCTGCAGGTCAGCGGCTTCGCTGGCGCCGATAGGGAAGCGGACGCAGGCAACCTCGTCTGGTGCCGTCTCGGTGCGGCATGGCTGACCTTGCGCTCGGAAAAACGCCGGTCCGGCTGCGGCGCCACAGGAAAAGCGCCGTTCTCGACCTCGGATTGCCCATAGTCGACATTCGGTGGCGGCCGATCCCAGAATCGCCGGACATCAAGCGGTCTCGGGATGACGACCGTGCCGTCATAACTGCGCGAGCAACCGCCGCCGAAAAGCAGCGCCAGCCCCATGAAAAAAGGCACAATCCGTCCAAGCATCAGCAATACCCCTGCCGTTGCTTATATAGCGGGTTCGACCCCGCCGACAACCGGGCGGAATGAAGCAGACCGCGCCGCGCAATCCTGTCCAACCGACCGTTAAGGTTAGCGGATCCTTAATGCTTCTCGGGCAGATTCCGCCGACGAACCGCGGAGGAGGGTTCGGCCTTGGTTTTCGGGGTGGGGACGGCATGGCGGAAGCGGACGAAACAATCGGCGCGCGCGGCAAGCGCGGGCCTCGCAGATCCACAGTGCATGGCGACGATGCCTCATCGTCCGCCTCTTGCATGGATTCGAACGATGCGCTTCGCCAACTCGTCGAAGCCGGTTCGGACTGGGTCTGGGAAACGGACGCCGAACTGCGCTTCTCCTGGCTTTCGCAAAATTACCAGGCCGCCACCGGCATCGATCCGGCAAACGTGCTTGGCCGGTTCCGCTTCGACTTCCTCAACCAGGTCCTGAACGGCGATCGCAGTGGCGCGGCGCATCTGGAGGATCTGCAGGCGCACCGGCCTTTTCGCGACTTCGTCTATGAGCTCAAGGCTGGCAGCGCCGACTGTCGCTGGGTTTTGACATCAGGCTTTCCAAAGTTCGACGACGAAGGAAGATTTGCCGGCTATCGCGGCATCGGCCGCAACGTCACGGCTCTGGCCGGCGCCTTCAAAAGTCTGGGGCGGGAACCATCGGGTGACGGCGAGCCCGACCAGCATCTGGCCGACCTCGAGCGGACGATGGACGCCATGCATATGGGCGTCGTGCTTCTCGATGCCAGGCTCGACACGCTGATCGTCAACAAGGCCTATCGCGACCTCTCGAGGATTCCGGACGGCGCTGTTGCCGTCGGCGCTCCGTTCAGCCTGTTGATGGAGCTCAACCGCCGCAGCGGCATCTATGGCGACATCGACGAACAGCAATGGCAGCGCTACCTCGCTACTCGCCTCGACGAGATTCGCGCCGGATCCGTCGCGCCGCGCGAATTTGTCCATGCCAACGGCAGGACGATGATGTTTTCGGTGACGGCGTTGTCCGGGGGCAAGCGGCTGCTGACCTACTATGAGGTCACCGAGATCAAGCAGCGCGATGCGGAGATCAAAAACGCCAATGCCAGGAATGCCGAGACCTTCGCCAGTCTCCGCACAATGGTCGACCAGATGCCGATCGGTGTCCTCGTGCTCGACGCCGATATGCGCGCCGAGATCATCAACCGTGCTTTCTATGATTTCTGGCAGATCGACGCCCGGCGCGCCGAGATCGGCTGCAGCTTCCGCGATCTGATGGACGCCAGCCGCGACATCGATCCGTTTGGTGCCGACGATGCGTCATGGCAGCGGCATGTCGCCGAGCGCGAGGCGGAAATCAGGGCCGGTACCGCCGGATCGCGGCAGTTCCCGCGCAATGACGGCCGCACGCTGATATCGTCGATGGCGCCGCTGGCCGGCGGCAAGCGGCTGATCTCCTATGTCGACGTCACCG
>NZ_RZPF01000772.1:0-2925 GCF_004022735.1 Mesorhizobium sp. M7A.F.Ca.AU.001.01.1.1 | reverse complement strand
GCCTCATAGAGGTCGAGCGCCTGAACGCCGGGGGAGCGGGCGGCGATCTCGGCCGCCACATAGCCCCAGCCGGCGCAGAGATCGGCAATGCTGCCACGCAGGTCATTGGGCAGGTTCTCGACCAGCAATTTCGATCCGGTATCGATCCGGTCGAACGAGAACATGCCGGGCGCGGTGTGGCACCGGCCTTCAACCAGCAGAGCGGGGTTGGCAGCGCGCAATTCTTCCGCGGCGGCCAGATCGGCGGGACGTCGCAGCCAGAAGGCAATGCCGTGATATTTGGGCAAATGGCCTTCAAGCGGCACAAGCTCGTCAACGCGCTTGCGCAGGCTGGCAATGCCATCGTCCTTGCCGCCGGCAATGACGACCAGGCCGCCCGGCGCCACGCACTCAAGCGCCTGCGCGATGCGCACTTCGTTCAAGCCGCGATGCCGGCCGGCAAGCACAAGTGCCATATCGAAGCCATCGCCTTCCACTTGCGCGGTGACGACGAAGCCAGACGCCTGCAGCACGCTAAAATGCGGCCGGAAGCCCTGTACGAGGTGAAGCGTCGCCTCAAAGCCTTCAGGCAGGCGAAAACCCGGCTCAGCGCCGAAAAACAGGGCGCGCGTGCCCTTTCCCGGCAAAGCAACAGCCTCCGCCTCGAAGGGATGGAAAAGCGTCTTCAACGGCTCGGCGGACATTGTTCGATCTCGACTTGTCTAAGCGCTTTGAAACCCAGGCTGAAAATGAAAACGGGCGCGACATAAGCCGCGCCCGTTTCGATTCATGATCTCAGACCAATCAGGCGGCGTTTTCTTCGCCTTCGGTCTTCTTGTCGCGGGCGAGTTCCTTGCCGGTGGCCTGGTCGACGACCTTCATCGACAGGCGGACCTTGCCGCGCTCGTCGAAGCCCATCAGCTTGACCCAGACCTTGTCGCCTTCCTTGACCACGTCCGAGGTCTTGGCGACCCGGTCGTTGGCAAGCTGCGAGATGTGGACGAGGCCGTCACGCGGGCCGAAGAAGTTGACGAAAGCGCCGAAGTCCGCGGTCTTGACGACCGTACCTTCGTAGATCTCGCCGACTTCCGGCTCGGCGACGATGGTGTGGATCCACTTCTTCGCCGCCTCGATCTCCTTGGCATTGGACGAAGCGATCTTGACCGTGCCGTCGTCCTCGATGTTGATCTTGGCGCCGGTCTTTTCGACGATCTCGCGGATCACCTTGCCGCCCGAGCCGATCACGTCACGGATCTTGTCGGTCGGGATGTGCATCACTTCGATGCGCGGTGCGAACTCACCCAGTTCCGAACGCGCGCCGGTCAGAGCATGCGCCATCTCGCCGAGGATGTGCTGGCGGCCATCCTTGGCCTGGTCCAGCGCGATCTTCATGATCTCCTCGGTGATGCCTTCGATCTTGATATCCATCTGCAGCGAGGTGATGCCGTTGGCGGTGCCGGCGACCTTGAAGTCCATGTCGCCGAGGTGATCCTCGTCACCGAGGATGTCGGATAGAACGGCGAAACGCTCGCCTTCCTTGATCAGGCCCATGGCGATACCGGCGACGGGCTTGGCCAGCGGCACGCCGGCATCCATCAGCGCCAGCGAGGTGCCGCAGACGGTGGCCATCGACGACGAACCGTTGGACTCGGTGATCTCCGAGACGACACGCAGCGTGTAGGGGAACTGGTCGGCGCTCGGCAGCATCGGGCGAATGGCGCGCCAGGCGAGCTTGCCATGGCCGATTTCGCGGCGACCCGGCGAACCCATGCGGCCGGTCTCGCCGACGGAATAGGGAGGGAAGTTGTAGTGAAGGAGGAACTTCTCCTTGTACATGCCGGTCAGCGAATCGACATACTGCTCATCCTCGCCGGTGCCGAGCGTGGCAACGACCAGCGCCTGGGTCTCGCCGCGGGTGAACAGCGCCGAACCGTGGGTGCGCGGCAGGACGCCGACTTCGGAGACGATCTTGCGGACCGTCTTGAGGTCACGGCCATCGATGCGCGAACCGGTGTCGAGGATGTTCCAGCGCACGACCTTGGCCTGGAGTTCCTTGAATACCGAACCGATCTGCTCGGAAGTGTACTTGGCATCTTCGCCTTCGGCCGGGGCAAACGCTGCCTTGACCTTCGCCTTGACGGCGTCGACGGCGGCGTAACGCTTCTGCTTGTCGACGTTCTTGTAGGCGTTGCTGAGTTCGTCGCCGACGATCTTCAGCATCTCGGCTTCAAGCGCGGAATAGTCCGGCGCGGTGAAGTCGCGCGGCTCCTTGGCGGCGACTTCGGCCAGCTTGATGATGGCGTCGATGACCGGCTGGAAGCCCTTGTGGCCGAACATGACGGCGCCGAGCATCAGCTCTTCGCCCAATTCCTTGGCTTCGGACTCAACCATCAGCACAGCGTCGGCGGTGCCGGCGACAACGAGGTCGAGCTTGGATTCCTGCATCTCGTCGACATGCGGGTTCAGAACGTATTCGCCGTTGATGTAGCCGACGCGGGCGCCGCCGACCGGGCCCATGAAGGGGACGCCGGAGAGCGTCAGGGCGGCCGAAGTGGCAACGATCGACAGGATGTCGGGATCGTTCTCGAGATCATGCTGGACGACGGTGACGACGATCTGGGTGTCGTTCTTGTAGCCGGAGGCGAAGAGCGGGCGGATCGGGCGGTCGATGAGGCGGGAAACCAGCGTTTCCTTCTCGCTCGGACGGCCTTCACGCTTGAAATAGCCACCCGGGATCTTGCCGGCGGCGTAGGTCTTTTCCTGGTAGTTGACGGTCAGCGGGAAGAAATCGAGGCCGGGCTTCGGCTCCTTCATCGAAACGACGGTGGCGAGGACCTTGGTCTCGCCGTAGGTGGCGAGCACCGCGCCATCAGCCTGGCGCGCGATCTTGCCGGTTTCGAGGATGAGCGGACGACCGCCCCATTCGATTTCCACTTTGTGGTGATT